>JBBSFF010000186.1:0-5038 GCA_038238995.1 Sphingomonadales bacterium | reverse complement strand
TGATGTGGTTCCGGTCCGCGAACTCCCATACGGGCCCGCAGCTGTAAAACGCTGCATCAGAGGCCGGACAGATGGCAGCATCCGACTACGTGACAAAACCTCCAATTACCGCTTGCGTCTTTAGGGGCGTCCACAGATGGAGAGCAGACGTTCCGGCCTAATCTGATTAGGCAGGCCCGAACCCCTGTTCCCAGTGATCTTGATCGAGCACATACCTGTCGATGTGCCACCCGTTCGGATGGTCGGCGAAGCCGGGTTGGCCCGCGAGCCGGTCTGTAGCGACTTTGGCTTCGCTCTCCGAGCGATATACGCCGATCAGCTTAGCATCATCGCCATACTCGTCATCGGAGCGGATGTGGTGGAGGATGAAAACGGCTTCCATGCCGTTGGTATGCGCCGCCACCGCAATGTCCGCTACTGGGGCGAAAGCAGACATCCACCCGGGGTCCTGTTTCGGCCATCGCGGCTAATCCACAATCGCTCGCCCGTTGCGATGAAGGCCTCGCGCCTCCGCGCAGCAACCGCCCCTTGCCGCACGCGCGCACACCCCGCTACTGTGCGCGGCAACGGTCGCCGTTCGAGCGGCCGGTCGCGTCAAGGGAGTTTCATGGCCAGTATCCCCGCCGGTGGGCCCCCCGTTTCCGGGCCGCTTTGGTTCGGCCATCCCCGGCAGCTGGCGCGGCTGTTCACGACCGAGGCGATGGAGCGTTTCGGTTATTACGGCATGCGGGCGCTGCTGACGCTCTACCTCGCCGACCATTTCCTGTTCAGCGATTCGACGACGACGAGCCTGTACGGCGGGTTCACCGCATTGGTGTACCTGACCCCGCTTGTCGGCGGGCTGATCGCCGATCGCTACCTCGGGTCGAAACGGTCAGTGAAGTTCGGCGCGATCGTCATGGCGTGCGGGTATCTGACCCTGTGCTTCGGCGGCGATGCGGCGAAGCCGTTCGCGACGATCGACGGGGCGCGGTACGAGGTGGTCGTCGACCGGTCGACGTCGGCCAAGCAGCAGTTCGTCGTCGACCACGGGCGCAAACTGGCGATCAAGGGCAACGAGGACGGGTCGGTGACGCTGACCGCGCCCGGCACGCCCGACCGGACGGTACCGAAAGGCGACTTCGTCGCCGGCGGCGACCGCGATCCGCTATACACGATGATCATGCTGATCGGCCTGTCGGCGGTGACGGTCGGCAACGGCTTTTTCAAGCCGAACATCTCGACGATGGTCGGGACGCTGTACGAAACCGGCGACCGGCGGCGCGATGCCGGGTTCACGATCTTCTACATGGGGATCAACCTCGGCTCGTTGTTCTCGCAGATCCTGTGCCCGCTGCTCGCGGTCGGCATTCCCGGCGTCTGGGCGGGGCTCGGCTGGTGGGCGGGGTTCGGGCTCGCCGCGATCGGCATGGCCGTGTCGTGGGCGCTGATCCAGTTCGCGGGACCGAAGATGGCGGGGATCGGCGACACGCCGGTGCAGGCGGGCGACGGGCGCGACCGCGGGCCGATGATCTATGCGCTGGCGCTGCTCGCGATCCCGCTCGTCTGGTTCCTGTTCTCGAACCTGATGGCGGCCCCGCCGCCGGTCAAGGGCATCGGCTTCGGCGGGTACATCCTTGGGCTGCCGATCCTCGGCAAGGTGTTGTTCTTCACCTTCCTCGCCTCGGTGATCGGCATCCCGATCTGGGCGTCGCGCGCCGGCACGCGCGCCGAATTCGAGATGATGGTCGCCGCGATCATCCTCATCGTGTTCAACGTCGTCTTCTGGACGCTGTTCGAGCAGGCGGGGTCGTCGCTGACGCTGTTCGCCGACCGCAATACCGACCTCAGCGTCTTCGGGCTGTTCGAGCTGTCGGCCGGGCAGACGCAGTTCTTCAACGCCTTCTTCATCGTCGCGCTCGCGCCGGTGTTCAGCGCGCTGTGGCTCGGGCTCGCGAAGCGCGGGATCGAGCCCGGGATTCCGGTCAAGTTCGGCCTCGCGCTGATGGGGGTCGGCGCGGGGTTCCTGTTCCTCGTGCTTGGCACCAAATACGCCGGAGCCGACTTCAAGGTCGGCATCTGGTGGCTGGCGGGGCTGTATTTCATCCATTCCGCCGCCGAACTATGCATCTCGCCGGTGGGCCTGAGCATGATCACCAAGCTGTCGATCGCGCGGATCGTCGGCATGATGATGGGGGTGTGGTTCCTGTCGATCAGCTGCGCGCAGTATGTCGCCGGGGTCGTCGCGCAGGTCGCTAGCGTCGAGACCGTGGGCGGGCAGGTGACCAACTTGAAGGTCAGCCTTGACACCTATGCGGGGGTGTTCGAGACGATCGGGCTGGTCGCGGCGGGGATCGGCGTGCTGCTGCTGGTCCTGTCGTTCTTCCTCAAGCGCTTGATGCACGGGGTCGATTGACCGGTGCATGACCCGATCGGTCATCTGCTGCATCCCGCCGCGTGGGCATGGGGATCGGTTGCCGACTGGCTGTTGCTGGTAACGGCGATCGTCGGGTCGGTGTTGGCGTTGCGCCAGCTGGCAAAGGCCTCCGAGGCCAACCGCGATAACTGGCGCATCCAGCAAGGCGTGCAGCTCATGCAAATCGACGACAAGTACGAAGTTACGTTGCAGGAATCGCGCAAAGCGATCACCCGGCTTCAGCGCCAATTACAGGCGGACCTCGGCGAGGGACAGGAAACGCTGCTGCCGGCGCGGATGTCGGCGGTGCTGACGGGCCTCGTCGCGACCAGCCGCAAGGCCGGGTCGTCGAATCCGGTCGACCGAGCCGAAGGCGAAGCGGCGATCGATCGTTACTTCGTCCTGATGCAACTCCCGACCTATATCGAAACCATCGGCGTGCTCGTCGAAGACGGGCTGGTCGGCGAAACCGCCATTCTCAAATTATACGATGCGATGATCGAACGCGTGATCGGCAATATCAAACCACATCTTGTGACCCGACGTCACCACAACCCGGACTTCCTGTGCTACGCCGAGCGCCTCCACGATCACGCGGCGGCGCGGATGGACAATGCCCGTCGCGCACGCGCGCGGCACATTGCCGCCATCGCGCCGAATCCCTAGTAGAGGTCTTTGTTGCGCATGATCGGTTTGATCCTCGAACGGCGGTACCCCGTGGAAGAGCGAAATAGGTCGAACGCCGCGGATTTGCAAGCGCGGCGGTTTCGCCGGACGTCGACCGTAGTCGCCCTTCTGATCGTCACCGCGTGCGGTGCCAACCCCCACCCCAAGACCGCGAGCGACAAGCCCGCCGCCGCGGTCGAGATCGTATCGATCCCGGCCGATCCGTTTCCATCGACCTACCACCCCTATCCCGGCGTGACGACGGTCATCCGTGGGGGCACGGTGTACGACGGGGCGGGTCGGAAATTCGCCCCCGGCATGGTGCGTTTGGAGAACGGCAAGGTCGCCGAGATCGGCGCGAGCGTCGCGGTCCCGGCGGGGGCGACGATCATCGAGGCGGCTGGCCGCTTCGTCACGCCGGGCATCATCGACATCCACAGCCACCTCGGCGACTATCCGTCGCCCGGCGTCGCGGCGAACAGCGACGGCAACGAGGCGACGCGCCCGAACACCGCCGACGTCTGGGCCGAACATTCGGTCTGGCCGCAGGACCCGGGCTTCACCCGCGCGCTCGCGGGCGGCGTGACGACCTTCCACATCCTCCCCGGCTCGGCGAACCTGTTCGGCGGACGCGGCGTGACGGTCAAGAACGTCCTCGGCCGGACCGCGCAGGACATGAAGTTCCCGGGTGCGAAGCCGAGCCTCAAGATGGCGTGCGGCGAAAACCCGAAGCGCGTCTACGGCAGCCGCAACCAGTCGCCGGCGACGCGGATGGGCAATATCGCGGTCGACCGCCAGGTCTGGTCCGACGCGGTAATCTACAAGCGCAAGTGGGACGACTATATCAAGAAGGCGAAGGCCGGGACCGCGAAAGTCGCCGACGCGCCGCGCCGCGAGCTCGGCAACGACACGCTGATGGGGGTGTTGAACGGCGAAATCCTTGTCCAGAACCACTGCTACCGCGCCGACGAAATGGCGAACGTCATCGCGATGTCGAAGGAATTCGGCTATCACGTCAGCGCGTTCCACCACGCGGTCGAAAGCTACAAGATCGCCGATCTGCTCAAGGCCGAAAACATCTGCTCGGCGATGTGGGCCGACTGGTGGGGCTTCAAGCTCGAAAGCTACGACGGCATCCGTGAGAATATCGCGATGGTCCACAATGCCGGGGCGTGCGCGATCGTCCACAGCGACGACCCGAACGGCATCCAGCGGTTGAACCAGGAGGCGGCGAAGGCGATGGCCGCCGGACGCCGCGCCGGGATCGTCATCGCGCCGGAAGTCGCGTTCGAATGGCTGTCGCTCAACCCGGCGAAGGGTCTCGGCATCGACAAGCAAACCGGCAGCCTCGAACCCGGCAAGATGGCCGATGTCGTGCTGTGGAACCGCGACCCGTTCAGCGTCTATGCGCGCCCGGTGAACGTCTGGATCGACGGTGCGCTGATGTACGACGCCGCCGACCCGAACCGACGACCGAAGACCGATTTCGAGCTCGGCCAGCCCGGTTCGGGAGACGTGAAGTGACGTTCGGCCCCATCCTGAGCCCATCACCCCCGCGTAGGCGGGGGCCCATACACGTCAGGCGATCGGGGTTATGGGCCCCCGCCTGCGCGGGGGTGATGGTTCTCTTGTTGGGATGCATTCCGGCCGCTGCCGCCCCTGTCGCCTTCACTGGTGCAACGGTGATGACTGGCGCGGGCACCACCCTCGAAAACGCGACCGTCGTTGTCGACAATGGCCGCATCGTCGCAGTCGGCAGCGGCGTCGCGGTTCCGGCGGGCGCGCGGACGATCGACACCACCGGCAAGGTCATCACCCCCGGCCTCGTCGTCGGCATGTCCGACCTCGGCATCGACGAGATCGGCGGGGTCCGCGAGGCGAACGACACCAAGGCGGGCAAGTCGCCGTTCTCGGCCTCGCTCGACGTCGCCCCCGCGCTCAACGGGCGCGAGACCGGCATCGCCGTCGCGCGCGCCG
>JBBSFF010000185.1:0-5063 GCA_038238995.1 Sphingomonadales bacterium | reverse complement strand
CGTCGAACAGGAACTCGGCCAACGCCTTGGTCAGCTCGGTCTTTCCCACTCCGGTCGGGCCGAGGAACAGGAAGCTGCCGATCGGCCGGTTCGGGTCCTGCAACCCGGCGCGGGCGCGACGGACGGCGGACGCAACGCTATGGATCGCATTGTCCTGCCCGATCACCGAATGGCGCAGAGCGTCCTCCATGCCGAGCAATTTCTCGCGCTCGCCCTCCATCATCCGGTCGACCGGGATGCCGGTCCAGCGCGACACGACCCCCGCAATATCGTCCGCTGTGACTTCCTCCTTGAGCATCGCCGACGCAGTGATCGCCTCCGCGTCCAGCAGCTTCTTTTCGAGGTCGGGGAGCGTGCCGTACGTCAGCTCGCCCGCGCGGGCAAAATTGCCCGACCGCTGCGCCTGCTCGACCTCGAGCCGCGCGGCGTCGAGCGCCTCCTTGATCTTGGTCGCGCTCGCCAACTTCTCCTTGTCGGCCTGCCAGCGCGCGGTCAGCGTCGACGATTGCTCCTCCAACCCCGCGAGTTCGGTCTCGAGGCTCCCGAGCCGATCCTTCGACGCCGCGTCGGTCTCGCGCTTCAACGCCTCGCGCTCGATCTTCAACCGCATCGTCCGCCGGTCGAGGTTCTCGATCTCCTCGGGCTTCGATTCGACCTCCATCCGCAGCCGCGACGCCGCCTCGTCCATCAGGTCGATCGCCTTGTCGGGGAGGAAGCGGTCGGCGATGTAGCGGTTCGATAGGGTCGCGGCGGCGACGATCGCGCCGTCGGTGATGCGGACGCCGTGGTGGAGTTCGTATTTTTCCTTCAAGCCGCGCAGGATCGAGATCGTGTCGGCCACCGTCGGTTCGCCGACGACGACCGGCTGGAAGCGGCGTTCGAGCGCGGCATCCTTCTCGATATATTTGCGATATTCGTCGAGCGTCGTCGCGCCGATGCAGTGGAGTTCGCCGCGCGCGAGCGCCGGCTTGAGCAGGTTCGACGCGTCCATCGCGCCCTCGCCCTTGCCTGCGCCGACGAGCTGATGGACCTCATCGATAAACATCAGCACGTCGGAATTTTCGGCGCGGACCTCGTCGAGCACTGCCTTCAACCGCTCCTCGAACTCGCCGCGATATTTCGCGCCGGCGATCAGCGCGCCGAGGTCGAGCGACATCAGGCGCTTGTCCTTGATGCCGTCGGGGACGTCGCCGTTGGCGATGCGGAGCGCGAGGCCCTCGACGATCGCGGTCTTGCCGACCCCGGGCTCGCCGATCAGGACGGGGTTGTTCTTGGTGCGGCGGGCGAGGACCTGGATCGTCCGGCGGATTTCCTCGTCGCGGCCGATGACCGGGTCGAGCTTGCCGTCGCGCGCCGCCTGCGTCAGGTCGCGCGCGTATTTCTTCAGCGCGTCGAACCCGGCCTCGGCGTTGGCGCTGTCCGCCGTCCGGCCCTTGCGCGCGGTGTCGATCGCGGCGTTGAGGCTCGACGCGCTGACGCCCGCCGACGCGACCGCCTTTCCGGCGGCGGTCGTCGTCGCCAGCGCGATCGCCATCAGGATGCGCTCGACCGGGACGAACGAGTCCTTTGCCTTGGCCGCAACCGCCTCCGCCTGGTCGAGAATCCGAACGGTGTCGTTGTCCCACGCGAGTTGCTGCGCGCCGCCGCCCGAGACCTTGGCGATCTTGGCGAGCGCGAGGTCGGTCGCCTGCATCGCGGTCTCGGGGCGACCCCCGGCGGCGCGGATCAGGTTGGCGGCGAGCCCCTCGTCGTCGTCGAGCAGCGCCTTGAGCAGATGTTCGGGGGCAACGCGCTGGTGCTCCTCGCGGATCGCGATCGTCTGCGCCGCCTGCAAAAAGCCCTTGGCGCGGTCGGTGAATTTCTCGATGTTCATGGGGCTGATTTAGTGTCGCGAGGGCGGGTCGCAAGGTGGTCGGCGCCCTTGATCCTCCCCGTCTTCGGGGAGGATTTGCGCGCGCCCATCGAGCGGCTATCGGTGCACCGTTGCGCAGCATCGGTGCGGCCCTGTGCGGCCCATGGTGCGCCCCGCCGTGCAGCGCGCCTCCGACCCGCTCAGACGATCATTCGCCGCAGCGTTTCGATCGTGTCGGCCTCCGCCGCCGGCTTGTCGGTGCGGATGCGGGCGACGCGCGGAAACCGCATCGCGATCCCCGATTTGTGCCGCGTCGAAACATGGAGCGAATCGAACGCGACTTCGAGCACCAGCGACTTCGCGACCTCGCGCACCGGCCCGAAGCGGGCGACGGTATTGGTCCGGACGAACTTGTCGAGCATCGCCAGTTCGGCGTCGGTGAAGCCCGAATACGCCTTGCCGACCGGCAGCAGTTCCCCTGCCTCGGTCCAGCAGCCGAAGGTGTAGTCGCTGTAAAAGCTCGATCTTTTGCCGTGCCCGCGCTGCGCGTACATCATCACGCAGTCGGCGACCAGCGGGTCGCGCTTCCATTTGTACCACAGCCCGGTGCGCCGCCCGGCGACGTACGGACTGTCGCGGCGCTTGAGCATCACCCCCTCGATCGCGGCGTCGCGCGCGGTTTCGCGGACGGCGATCAACGCCTCGAAATCGGCGGCCTCGATTACCGCCGATAGGTCGAAACGCGCCGGATCGAGCCGCGGCATCAACGCCTCGAGCCGCTCCCGTCGCGCGGTCCACGGCAGGGGGCGCAAATCCTCGTCGCCGTCGAACAGCACGTCGTACAGCCGGACGAAGGCGGGAAACTCGGCCTGCGCCTTCGCGGTCGGGGCCTTGCGCCCAAGCCGTTGCTGAAGCGCATTGAAACTCGCGGCCTCTCCCCCCTGGAAGTCGCCCCGCACGAGCAATTCGCCGTCGAGCACGGCGGGCGTCGCGAACGCGGCGGCGACCTCGGGGAAGCTGCCGGTAATGTCGTCGCCCGCGCGGCTGAACAGCCGGGTGATGCCCGCGACATGGACGATCTGGATGCGGATGCCGTCCCATTTCCATTCCGCGGCATAGTCGGCGAGGTCGAGCTTGAGGTCTTCGAGCGGGTGCGCGAGCATGAACGGGCGGAACACCGGCACGCTCCCCGGGGTCGGTTGCGCGCCGCCGGTGCCCCAGCCGAACAGCTCGGGGTAGGGGGGCGCGAGGCCGTGCCAGACCTCCTCGACCGTATCGACGTCGACCGAAAACGCCAGCGCGAACGCGGTCTTCGCCAGCCGCGCCGAGACGCCGATCCGCATCGCGCCGGTTGCGAGTTTCAGCAAGGCATAGCGTCCGCTGCTGTCGAGCCGGTCCATCAATTCGCGCATCGCGGCGGGCGCGTCGGCGCGGGCAAGGTGCTGCAATCGCTCGACGACTTCGTTCAGGGTAGGCGGCGGGGGCGGCGGCGTCAGCGGCTCGGGCCACAGCAGCGACGCGGTCTCGGCCATGTCGCCGACATAGTCGTAGCTCATCGCCAGCAGGACGGGGTCGATGCGCTCCTCGAGCAGCGTCCGGATCAGCTTCGGTTGGACGGCGCGCAGGTCGAGCCCGCCGGTCAGCGCCGCGAGCGCCCAGCCGCGATCGGGGTCGGGGGTCGCGACGAGATAGTCGGCGATCAGCCGCAGCTTAGCGTTGCGCGACCGCGTGTAGACGAGCCGGTCGAGAAGGGCGGCGAAGGCTTGCATCGAAAGCGTAACGTAAGGCGTGGCGCGCGCGCGGCAAGTTTGCCATGAAGTCCCATGCGAATGCGTGAACTCGAAGCACGGAGCGGGGTCGGTCGGGAGACGATCCGCTTCTATATCCGCGAAGGTCTCCTCCCCGAACCGGCGCGCGCGGCGCGTAATTCGGCGTCGTACGGCGAGGCGCACGTCGCCCGGCTCGCGCTGATCAAGCGGCTGCAGGAGGAGCGGTTCCTGCCGCTCGCGGTGATCCGCGGGCTGCTCGACGGTGAGGACGGGGCCGACGCCGACCGCTGGCTCGAACCGCAGGCGTTTCCCGGGCTCGACGCGACCTTGCGCGAACGCATCGACCACGATGCGCCGCGGATGGCGGTGACGGCCGCGGTGCTGGCGACGGGATGCACCGGCGAGACGCTCGGCGAGGCGGTGGCGAGCGGCATCGTCACGGTCGACGCGGCCGGCACGATGACCGCGCGCGACGCCGCGATCCTGCGCGTCCTCGGCGACCTCGACCGGATTGGCTTCAGCCGCGACCACGGCTTCACGCCGGGCATGATCCGGATGTACCACGACTTCATCGACTGGGTGACGACGCAGGAGATGCGGTTTTTCTTCGAACATACCGCGGGCCACGTCGACGAGCCCAAGGCCGCCGACATGGCCGAACTCGGGATCGGCGCGGTCAACGACCTGCTCGCGCTGATGCGGACACGCGCGCTGCTGGCCAAACTCGAGCGGCGACGGCGGGTCGCGAACGACCGGTAGCGCTGTCCTACAGGGTCGGCGATGGGGTAGGGTGCGCGGGTCGAGTTGGTGTGTGTTGCCGCGATCCAGGCGCGCGTTCGTATGCAAGTCGCGAACTTCCGCCGAAAAATCACGGTCGTCGTGCGCATGTGTGTGACTTTTGCCGCGTCGTTCCCGGGAAAAACCCGGTCGTCGAGCGAAGTTCTGTGACCTTCACTGCGGATTTAGCCAAATAGGCCCATCCGATACTCGCGGTTCAGAAAGTGGCGGTGAGTGTCACGACCGGGCCCGATCCGGGGGCGGCGTTGCCCGCGACGCGGAAGCGGTAGTCCGCCGACAGGGTGACCGGCCCCGATCGCGCGGTAACGCGGGGGCCGAGATCGAGCCGGTCGACGGTTGTGCCACTGCCGCGTTGGACACTCCCCCACGCCCCGACGCCGGCGCCGAGCGCGACCCGGCCAAGACGCAGGCTCGCCCCGACCTGCGCCTGCGCCGCGGCATAGACCGCGTCGCCGACCACCCCGGCTTCGCCGTACGCCGCGGTGTCGACCGCGCCCTTGGCTCGCGCGATGCCGCCCGCGAGGCGCACCGTCCAGTCGCTCCGCGCCGCCGGTCCGATCGCGATCAGACGTTCGGCAGCGAGCGTCACGCCGGTGACAGGGTGCCACGCGATGCCGACCGCCGCGAGCGCATCGCGGCCTCGG
>JBBSFF010000184.1:0-5063 GCA_038238995.1 Sphingomonadales bacterium | reverse complement strand
TGTCCTTGTTGCGGTCGACGAGGAAATAGTTCGGCTTGCCGTGCGCCTTGAGCATCAGACTCGACAGATATTGCAGGATGATGCCGAGCATGAACACGATCAGCCCGCCGAAGAAGGTCACGAGCACCGCGAGCGAGGTCCAGCCGCTCGCCAGCGTTCCGGGCGGGCTGACGAAGTGGAGGACGACCAGCGCGATCGCCCCGACGAGCGCAAGCGAGACGACGCCGAGGCCGAGCAGCATCGACCAGCGCAGGATGCGCAAGTGGCTCGAAAACAGCAGCCGCCCGGCGTGGTCGAGCAACTTCCTGAACGAATAGCCGCTCGCGCCCTCCTTGACGTGGCGGTTGTCGCGCATCGCCATCTGCAGTGACGCGACGCGCAGTGTGAACCACGACAGCGACACGTCAAAATAGGTATCGTGCCCGACGACGCTCGCCGCCGACCGCGCAACCGAGCCACGGATCAGGCGGAAGCTGTTGTAGCTCGGCAGGTTCGGATCGCCGGTTAGCGACGACGCCAGCCGCTTGAACCCGCGCGAGCTCGCGTCGCGCCAGAAGCCGCCGTGTACCGTCGCCAGCGGGCGCGCATAGACGACGTCGGCGCTCGTCCGCACCGCGTGCGTCAACAGCCCCATGATCAGTTCGGGGCGATGCTGCAGGTCCTCGTCCATGGTCACCACCCAGTCGCCGGCGGTGTGGAGGATGCCCGCCACCGTCGCCGCATGCTGCCCGTAGTTGCGCGACATGTGCAGCGCGACGATCCACGGGTGCGCGGCGGCGAGCGCGTCGACCAGCGCGGGCGACCCGTCGACGGCGGCATCGTCGACGAGGATTAGTTCCTCGATGCCGACGACGCCGTCGGCCAGTCCCGCCCGCACCGCGTCGATCGCGGCGACGAGTTCGCCGAGATACTTCTCCCCCGAATAGACCGGCACGACGATGCTGATCGAGGTGCGCGGTGGCGGACGGGTCGGCGCAGTCACCGCGCTCCCCCGGCCGGACGCAGGACCGCGAGCAGCGAGATGCCGATCGGGAAGCCCGATCCCGATACGATCGCGGCCTCGGATGCGAAGATTTTCTCGAGGATTCGGTTGGTCATCGGCGACGGCATATTGTCTTCGGCCTTGGTCCCCATGCCCAGCGCCTTCTGGATGAGCCGGACGCCCGCGACCACCGGGAACAGGAAGCTGTTGAACGACGTCAGCCGTTCGACGACGAGCCCGCTGTCGGCGACGAGGCGGCGCAGGCTGGCGCTGGTATAGCGGCGGTAGTGGCGGTTGCGCTCGTCGTGCTCGCTCCACAGCCACGGCTGCGCCGGGACCGTCATGATCACCCGCCCGCCCGGGCCGCAATGCGCCGCGAGTGCGCGGAGCGCGCTGCGGTCGTCCTCGATATGCTCGATCACATCGAACGCGCAGACGAGGTCGAACGTCGGCGGGAACGGAATGCCGTCGGGCAGCGTGCCGAACTGGACGTCGGCGCACCCCAGGCTGTTGGCGAAGTCGCGCGCGCCGTCGTGCGGCTCGAACGCCGAAACCGTACCGAGGTCGGAAAGCATGGCCAGGTTCCCGCCCGGCCCACAGCCCGCTTCGAGGATATGCGCGCGCGGCTTGAGCCCAAGGCCCCGGATCGCGGTCGCAATGATGTGCCGCCGCCCGCGGTACCACCAGTGCTGCTCCTGCAGCCGCGCCATTTCGGTATATGCTGCTTCATGCATTGAAAATGTCCGTGGGCTGCAGCATCGACCCGTCAGCGGTAGCTGCTGGCCAAGGGGCAATCAAGCCTGCACCCCGTTACGCCGTCGAAACGGCGATTGCCCGCCCGATCCGTCGCGACCTGCCTCAGCCGCTGTTGCGCAGGCCCGCGGCGATGCCGTTGATCGTCAGGTGGATGCCCTCGGCGATGCGCGGATCGGCGTCGCCCGCGCGGCGACGCCGGATCAGGTCGACCTGCAACTCGTTCAACGGGTCGATGTACGGCAGCCGCACCTTAACCGAATGCGCGAGCGCGGGTTGGCGGTCGAGCAGCGCGCCCTGCCCGGTCAGGTCGAGCAGCGCGTCGCGGGTCCGCGTCCAGCCGCCCGCGATCCGCCCGAACACCGCGTCGCGCAGGCCGGCGTCGGGGACGAGCGCCGCATAGCGCCCGGCGATTCCCATGTTCGACTTCGCCAGCACCATTTCGAGGTTCGACAGCGTCGCCGCAATGAACGTCCACCCGGCGACCATCTCGGCGAGCAGCCCGCGGTCGGCGAACCCGGCGAAGGCGTGCCCCGCACCGTACCAGCCCGGCAGCATGATCCGCGCCTGCGCCCAGCTGAACACCCACGGGATCGCGCGCAGGTCCTCGATCCGGTCGGACCGGGTCCGCGACGCCGGGCGCGAGCCGATGTTGAGCTCGGCGATCTCGGTGATCGGCGTCGCGGCGCGGAAAAAGGTGTTGAACCCCGGCGTGGCGTAGACGAGATCGCGGTATTCGGCATTCGCCGCCGCGCTGAGCGTCGCCATCGCCGCCCGGAACCGCGCGAAGTCGGCGGCGGCGAGCGTGGGCGGTTCGAGGCTGGCGAGGACGGTCGCGGCGGTCATCGTCTCGAGGCTGGCGGCCGCGACCTCCGGGGTGCCGTACTTCGAGGCGATGACCTCGCCCTGTTCGGTGATGCGGATCCGCCCGGCGACGGTCCCGGCGGGCTGCGCGCGGATCGCGGCGAACGCCGGCCCGCCGCCGCGCCCGACCGCGCCGCCGCGCCCGTGGAACAGCTGCATCCTTAAGCCCCGCGCGGCGAAGACCCCGGCGAGCGCGAGCGCGCCTTCGTGGAGCGACCAGTTCGACGTCAGATAGCCCCCGTCCTTGTTAGAATCCGAATAGCCGATCATCACCTCCTGCACCCCGCGCGCGGCGGCGAGCGCGGCCGCCTTGGGGCGGTCGAGATAGTCGGCCATGACCCGCGGCGCGGCTTCGAGGTCGGGGATCGTCTCGAACAGCGGAACCGCCATGATCGGGCAGTGCGGCGGGTCGCCGGGGATGTAGAGCCCGGCCTCCTTGAGCAGGACATAGACTTCGAGCAGGTTGGCGACGCCGCTCGTTTTCGACACGATGTACGAGGCGATGACGTCGGGACCGAACGCGGCGTGCGTGGCGGCGGCGGCGTGGACGACCGCGAGCTCGGCGACCGTCTCGTCGCTGTACGTCGCGAAGGCGTTGACCAGCAGCCGCGGGCTGGCGAGTTCGGCGGCGAGGACCGCGACGCGGCCCGCGTCGTCCATCGCCGCATAGTCGCCCGGCACCCCCGCGACGGCGAGCAACTCGGCGACGACCCGGGCGTGGACGTCGGCGTTCTGGCGCAGGTCGAGCGTCGCCAGATGGAAGCCGAAGATCCCGACCGCGCGCACCAGCCGGTCGAGCCGGCCGCCGACGAGCACCGTGCCACCGTGCGCGGTCAACGACGCGGCGATCGTCGACAGGTCGGCGCGCAGGTCGTCGGCGCGGGCATAGGCGACGGCGGGGACGATTCCCGGACGCTGCGCGGCGTGTCCGGCGAGCACGGCGAAGCTCGCGGCGGTGCGCGCATAGACCCCCGACAGCGCGCGGCGGTACGGCTCGTCGGCGCGGCTCGGTGCGGCGTCGCCGCTCGCGTCGGCGAGCGCGGCGAGGCCGGGGGTCACCGCGACATTCGCCGCCGACATCGACAGCTCGGCCCCGAGCGCATCGAGTTCGCCCAGATAATGGCCGATGATCAGCTCGGCCGCCTTCGCCAGCGCGACGGCGAGCGTCGTCGCGTCGACGTTGGGATTGCCGTCGCGGTCGCCGCCGATCCAGCTGCCGGGGCGAAGGAACGACGGCAACACCGTCCCCACCGCCGCCTCCCACCGCGCCTGCAGCCGCGGCAGCACGGTGACGAAGGTGCCAAGATACGTCAGCGCCGACGCAATCTCGTCGCCGACCACCGGGCGCACTGCGCGAAGCGGACGCGTCTGCCACAGGATCGTGATCTGGCGGACGAGCTCGGCCTCGGTCTCGGCATCGCAAAACCCGTCGCGGCACGCCGCCATCAGCCCGCCGATCGCGCGCTCACGGTCGATCACGCTCTTGCGCCGGACCTCGGTCGGGTGCGCGGTCAGGACCGGGGCGATCAACGCGCCGTCGAGCAGCGCCGCGACCCGCCCCCGGTCGATGCCCGCGCGCGCCAGCGTGTCGATCGCACCGGTCAGCGTCGCGCCGGTCGCGGCCTCGGGCGACGCCTGCCGGTCCTCGGCGAGGTTGCTGAGGATCGAGAACAGCAGGAACCCGCGCACGAACCGCAGCGTGTCGCCGAGGTCGAGCCGGTCGAGCCGCGCGCCGAGATCGGCCGCCGCCGCCGCGTCGCCGTCGCGGTGCGTGACGACCGACGCCGCGCGGATGCCCTCGATCGCGTCGAACACGCCGACGCCTTCCTGCGCGCGGATGACGTCGCCGAGCAGCCGTCCGAGGTAGCGGACGTCGGCCCGGCCGGCAGGCGACGGCGTAGGAACGGGCGCGTTCATCATGCCAGTCAAGCCCGATCGCCGCGACGTGTCGAGCGGCAATTGCCGCTCCGGACCGGATTGCCTAAGCGATGACGGACGACACGGGGAGACAGGCGTGAAGACACGGGCAGCGGTGGCGTTCGCGGCGAAGACCCCGCTCGAAGTCGTCGAACTCGACCTCGACGGCCCGCGCGGCGGCGAAGTCCTGATCGAGATCATGGCGACCGGCATCTGCCACACCGACGCCTACACGCTCGACGGGCTCGATTCGGAGGGGCTGTTCCCGAGCGTCCTCGGCCACGAAGGTGCAGGCATCGTTCGCGAGATCGGCGCCGGCGTCAGCAGCGTCGCGGTCGGCGACCATGTCATCCCGCTGTATATCCCCGAATGCCGCCAGTGTAAGTCGTGCCTCAGCGGCAAGACCAACCTGTGCACCGCGATCCGCGCGACGCAAGGGCGGGGCGTCATGCCCGACGGTACGAGCCGGTTCAGCTACCACGGCCGAACCATCTTCCACTACATGGGCTGCTCGACGTTTTCGAACTTTACCGTCGTGCCCGAGATC
>JBBSFF010000183.1:0-5073 GCA_038238995.1 Sphingomonadales bacterium | reverse complement strand
GCGGCGCGGCGACGTCGATCCACGCGAGCTTGCCCGCCTCCCACACCGACCGCAGCGGCGGCGGGAATGCGGGGTCGGCGAACGCGCCGGCGGCGATGCCGATCATTCCGGGGTGCTTGCCGACCGTCCAGAACATGGTCGAACCGCACGTCGGACAGAAATTATTGATCAGCGTCTGGCCGCTCGTCGTCGGGCGCGACCAGACCTGCGTGTCGCCGTCTATCGTCACCGCACTTTCGGGCCAATAGCCGCCGACCCCGTACGGCGACCCGCTGCGCCGCTGGCAAGCGGTGCAATGGCACGCCGCGACGACCGGCGAATACGCCGCGACGGTCGCCATCAACGCTCCGCAACTGCATCGTGCAACCGGCATCGTGTTTCCCCGGCACAGCTCGCCGATGGGGCGGCAGCGCGCTTTGACCGGCTCTAGTCGCCGCGGGCGGCGCTGTCATCCGGGAGGACGCGATGATCGATCCGCCAGTTATCACCGAGCGCGCCGCGATGCACGCCGCCGTGATCGCGCTCGTCATCCCGCGCGGCGACATGGGCAAGCACTTCGGCCCGGCGGTCGCCGAGATCATGGCCGAACTCGCCCGGCAGGGCATCGCGCCCGCCGGGTCGGTGTTCGCCCACCATCGCCGCGTGCCGCCGGGGCAGTTCGATTTCGAGGTCGGCGTGCCGGTAGCGTTCCCGGTCGCGGCGAGCGGACGGGTCGGACCGCGCGAGCATCCGGCGATATCGGTCGCGCGGACGGTGTACCACGGCGACTATCCGGGGCTGCACGCCGCGTGGGGTGCCTTCAGCGACTGGATAGCCGCCAACGGGCACGCGACCGCGAGCGACCTTTACGAAACGTATCTCAGCAATCCGGCGCTGATCACGAACCCGGCGTATGACGCCACCCGGCTCGAACGCCCGTTGGCTCAGACGGTGGTGGGTAATTTCCCGATTTCAAACTCCCGCCGTCTCCAGCTAGTGAAGGGCAATGCCCACCGATCTCGACATCGCCCGCACCGTCGACCTGCTGCCGATCGCCGCGGTCGCCCGTCGGCTCGGCATTCCGGATGCAGCGGTCGAGCTTTACGGCCGGTTCAAGGCGAAGATCAACCTCGAGTGGCTTGACCGTCAGTCGCCACGCGGGAAGCTGATCCTCGTTACCGCGGTCAACCCAACCCCGGCGGGGGAGGGCAAGACGACGACCTCGATCGGGCTCGCCGATGCGCTCAACCTGACGGGGCGGAGCGCGGTGCTCGCGCTACGCGAGCCGTCGATGGGGCCATGCTTCGGTGCGAAGGGCGGGGCGACCGGCGGCGGGCATGCCCAGGTCGCGCCGATGATCGACATCAACCTTCACTTTACCGGCGACTTCCACGCGATCACCGCCGCGCATAATTTGCTCGCCGCGCTGCTCGACAACCACATCCACTGGGGCAATGCGCTCGGGGTCGACGTGCGGCGGGTGGCGTGGCGGCGGGTGCTCGACGTCAACGACCGGGCATTGCGCGATATCGTCCAGTCGCTCGGCGGCGCGGCGAACGGACTTCCCCGCGAATCGGGGTTCGACATCACCGTCGCATCCGAAGTGATGGCGTGCCTGTGCCTCGCTGACGATCTCGCCGACCTGCGCGAGCGGCTGGCACGGATTGTTGTCGCCGAAACCACCGACCGCCGCTCGGTGACCGCGCGCGACCTGTCGGCCGACGGCGCGATGGCGGTGATCCTGCGCGACGCAATTTGGCCGAACCTCGTTCAGACGCTCGAGGGCAACCCGGCGTTCGTCCACGGCGGGCCGTTCGCCAACATCGCCCACGGCTGCAATTCGGTGATCGCGACGCGCGCCGCGCTCGCGCTCGGCGACTTTGCGGTGACCGAGGCGGGGTTCGGGGCCGATCTCGGCGCGGAGAAGTTCTTCGACATCAAGTGCCGCGTCGCCGGGCTCGCCCCCGCGGCGGTCGTGATCGTCGCCACCGTCCGCGCGCTCAAGATGAACGGCGGGGTCGCGAAGGCCGATCTGGGCCACGAGGACGTCGCGGCGGTGACGCGCGGGTCGGTCAACCTCGCGCGGCACATCGACAATGTCCGCGGCTTCGGCGTGCCGGTCGTCGTCGCGATCAACCTTTTCCACGGCGACAGTGATGCCGAGCTCGCCGCTGTTCAGGCCGCCGCCGCGGCGCATGGCGTCGAGGCGATCGTCTGCCGCCATTGGGCCGAGGGCGGGGCGGGGGCGACCGAGTTGGCCGACGCGGTCGCCGCACTCACCGACGCGCCGTCGACCTTCGCCCTGCTCTACCCCGCCGACCTGCCGCTGTTCGCCAAGATCGAGGCGGTCGCCACCCGCATCTACCGCGCCGCTGCTGTCACCGCGCCGCCCGTCGTCATGACGCAACTCGCGCGCTGGGAGGCGGCTGGATACGGCCACCTGCCGGTGTGCATGGCGAAGACGCAGGTCAGCTTCTCGACCGACCCGACCCTCCTCGGCGCGCCAATGGGCCATGTCGTCAACGTCCGCGAGGTCCGGCTCGCGGCGGGGGCGGGTTTCGTCGTGGCGATCTGCGGCGACATCATGACGATGCCGGGCCTGCCGCGGGTTCCGGCGGCGAACGCCATCGGGTTTGACGCCGACGGGTTGGTGTTGGGGCTTTCGTAGGCAAACCCTAACTCATTGCCCGCAATTCGGACCTTCGTGCGCCAAGGGTGCTGCTTATTCTTCGGCATCCTCGCCCATCTGGAACCCATCGAGCTCAAACGCTCAGCGATCATGGTGTCCGCAAACACGGACCAGCGTCAGAAAGGTGGGTTAACGGCCCGGCGTCTTTAGGAGAAGTAGTTGGAAGATCGAGCCGTTCACATCACTGGTGCGCGGAACTTCAAGGAACCGCCGGCGTGTCCGAAACCACGCTCCATGCCGCCTTCATCTTGCCATCGGGCTGACGCATGAAGCCGATCACGTAATTGCCGAGTTCGACCCCGGGCTGTTTCGTCGCGGCGTCGGTGAACGTGTACCGATAGGTGCAACGAAACGTCGCCATGTCGCCCCTCTTCGCAACGTCGAGATGCTCGTTCCCGATCACCAGCGTCATGGCAGGATCGGCGACCTGCTCCTTGGTGAGTGCAAGGTCCGCCGCGTGTCCGATGGTGTTGGGAATGCCGTGGAAGATGCCGACATAATCACGTGTATCGATGCTGGTCGCCGCAATGGCGTTGCGAGCATTGAACGCAGCAATGTGGTCCTTAACAAGATCAGTCACCTCCGCGGCGGTCGCCGCGGCAGCATCGGCCCGGGGTGCGCGTGCGATGGCCGACATCGGCAGTGCGATCGACGTGGCGGCCGACACCGCGCCGACCAAAAGGGTTTTCTTGTAGATTTTTACCATGTCGACCCTGTTGTCTGCATCTATTGCCGGATCATTCGACCGCGGGGGATAGGCGCGATAACCACTTCGCTTCCGGTCGCCATTTGGTGCCCACGCCCTGCGGCAGTCAACCAGCAAAACCATCAAAAACGTGTTTCGTGCCGGGAACGGTCTGCATCAGGTCCGGCACGAACCGAACGATTGAATGACCTGTAGCGGGCGTCGCAGACGTTTCAACCTCCCGCCGCGGTCGCCGATTCCGGGCGTTCGTTCACGTCTTATGACCGAGGTTTCACTGGCTTGCCGGTTTAGCGCGCGCGTTCACGCGCTCGGTCGGCCATTCACCCGGAAGATACCGCGCAGAGACACGCTTCTAGCGCGGGAGCGCGGCGGCCTCGTAAGTCGAAAATTGATACCAGAGGCCATAGACAGATGGCGGGCGAACGCGTGCCCTGCCAACCCTGACTCAAAAGCGGCCATTCAACCTGTCTTCCGCCGCTCGCTGAGCCCGGACGTAAGTACATCTCAGCCTATCACGCTGTGCCGACCCCGACTGCAAGTTTAGCGGAAGCTGCCATATGAGGTGCCGGGGTAGTGCGGCGCTGCCGATGCAATTAGGTCGGTCATCAGGAGCGGCAGTCGCCGCCGCCACCATGATCACGAGTGCGACAATGTTCGCCGAGCGGTCGGCGACGAAGTCGTGCGATCACCGCGATTAGCACGCAGCCCGGTGCCTTTCCGATCGCCACCCTCGCCTTAGCGTTCGAATAATTGGCGATGTGATCGTCGCGTTCTAGCGTGCGCCGATGTCCCTCGCGCTGCCCGCTGCCCTGATGATCGCCTCCGGCGCTGTGCACGCCGCAGTCAATGCAATCGTCAAAGGTGGAAGCAAGTCGGGAGAGGTTGACCCCGTTGGGGCCCGAATGACGGCTCGAGCTTCGACCGATGGTACGAGCGCTGCAATACTGTTTCCGGCGACTCTCTTCGTCGCATGGCCGACCGGCGCGTGGACGTGGCTCGGTGTGAGCGCCCTCGTCCACATCGTCTATCTCTACGCTATGATCCGCGCGTACGCCGTCGCCGACTATTCCGCAGCCTACCCTGTTATGCGGGGTAGCGCACCCCTGCTGACTGCGGCGGTAAGCGTCGGCGTGTTTGGTGAAAGCGTATCGGTAGCCGCACTTGCTGGTATCGCCCTCATCGCAGGATCGATGCTGACGCTCGTTGCCGGGCGCCACCTCAGCCGATCCGCTGCCGGGTGGGCCTTACTGACCGGCGCGATGACGGCGCTCTACACTGTCGCTGACGCTCATGGTGTGCGAGCAGCACCCACCGTTATAAGCTATATCGCCTGGGATTTCGTTCTGATCGGCAGCGAAAGCGTCATCCTATTCGCGCTGTTGACCAAGGGACGCGTGTTTCGCGACCTCGCGGCTCAATGGCGGCCCGGAGCAGCTGCTGGGACCCTGTCGATCGTGACTTATGGTCTTGCGCTTACGGCACTCTCACTGGGTCCAACGGCACCGCTCGCTGCATTGCGGGAGACCGGGATGGTCACGGCATTAGCAATTGCGCTTTTCCTGCTCGGTCGTGTCGCGAAGGTGGTAGGAAAGTGAAGGTGGCGTAATCTCCGGCTTGTTGCAGCCCTATCCGGCGTTGAAGCGCCGGCGGAGATCACGCCATGGATATCGATAGCACGAGTTCACCATCCGACGCGACG
>JBBSFF010000182.1:0-5082 GCA_038238995.1 Sphingomonadales bacterium | reverse complement strand
GTTACCGCTGGTCGGCGGTCGCAGCGGCGGGGCTGTACGTCCCCGGCGGGCTCGCGAGCTATCCGTCGTCGGTGCTGATGAACGCGATCCCGGCCAAGGTCGCGGGGGTGGCGCGGGTGGTGATGGTCACGCCGACGCCGGGCGGGCGGCTCAATCCGCTGGTGCTCGCTGCCGCCGAGCTCGCCGGGGTTGACCAGATCTTCCGTATCGGCGGCGCGCAGGCCGTCGCGGCACTCGCCTATGGCACTGAAACCATTGCCAAAGTCGACAAGATCGTCGGCCCCGGCAATGCGTGGGTGGCCGAAGCGAAGCGGCAGGTGTTCGGGGTCGTCGGGATCGACATGGTCGCCGGGCCGTCGGAGGTGGTCGTCGTCAGCGATGATCGTTCGGACCCCGAGTGGGTCGCCGCCGACCTGTTGGCGCAGGCCGAGCACGACGCGGTCGCGCAGTCGATCCTGATCACTAATTCGCCCGATTTCGGTGACGCCGTGGCAGAGGCGGTCGAACGCCAACTCATTGATCTCGCGACACAATCGACCGCGCGCCGGAGCTGGGACGCGTTCGGCACGATTATCGTCATCCCCGATTTCGACGCGGCCATTCCGCTGATCGACGCGCTCGCGGCGGAGCATCTGCAGATCATGACGGACGACCCCGACGCGCTGTTTCAACGGGTTAGCCACGCCGGATCGGTGTTCCTCGGGCGCCACGCGCCCGAGGCGGTCGGGGACTATGTCGCGGGGCCGAACCACGTCCTGCCGACCGGACGAAGAGCGAGGTTTTCCAGTGGCTTGGGCGTCACCGACTTCATGAAGCGGACGACCTTCCTCGGCTGCGACGCCGCCGGGCTGGCCAGGATCGGACCGGCGGCGGTGACACTCGCGACCGCCGAGGGCCTGCCGGCGCACGCCAATTCGGTCGCGTTGCGGCTACACCGCGCCGCGCACCACTAGCCGCACCACGCACGCACGCGATCGCGCAGCGCCGCGCGGCACGTCGCCCCGGCGGAGGGTGCGCGACCCTGCCCCCCGCGACCGCATCGGACGTGCCGCAAGCGAGGATCGCCGGACCCGATGCCGCGCGGCCGATCAATCCGCGCCACCGGTTCTGCCCCCAAGCGGAAAGCAGGCGGGCGTCAGGAGAGGCGGGCGATCAAGGCGTCGGTGCCGCGGTCGATGCCGCCGGCATAATCACCGACCCCGAACCGGGGCACGATCGCGACATCGATGATCCGTCGGCAGACGGGTTCGGTCAGTTTTTGTTCGAGGCCGCGACCGACCGCGATGCGAAGTTTTCGTTGATTGGGCGCGACCAGCAGCACGATGCCATCATTTTCGCGCTTGCGTCCGATGCCCCAGTCATTCGCGAGATCGCGCGTGAAGTCGGCGACATCACGCCCCCCGAGCGAGGAGACCGTCACGACGACCAACTGGTGATGCGTCGCGCGTTCAAATCGGTCGAGCTTGGCGGCGAGCGTCGCGCGAAACGCGGGAGATAGAATGCCCGCCGCGTCGGTGACCCGTCCGGCGAGAGCCATCGTCGGTCGCGACACGTGCTGCCGCGTGGGCGGTGCCGGTCGGGCGGCGGCGGCGGTTATCGTCATCAGCGACGCGATGAGCAGACAGGCGCAGCACAACCGCGTCATGGCGATGCCCCGCGGGCGGGGCCTCATGCCGTTATCGCGGCGCGGGCCAACATCATTAATACCACCGGTTGAGATCATGGGTCCCGGCCTTCGCCGGGATGACGCTGTATTTGTCGTGAAATGGACCAATGCGCGCCGCCGCTCCTCACAAGAAATTATACGGGTCGATGTCGACCGTCACCCGCACGCTCGACGGGACCGCGACACCCTCGAGCCACGCGGCGATGATGGCCTGGAGGTCGAGGCTGCGCCGGGCGTGGACCAGCAAGCGCTGGCGGTGGCGGCCGCGCAGCATCGCCAGCGGCGCGGGGGCCGGGCCGAAGATCGACAGGCCGTCGGCGACCGGCGCGCTCCGCCCGAGCGCGCGCGCGGTCGCGGCGACGGCGGCGTCGTCCTCGCCCGACACGACGACTCCGGCAAGGCGCCCGAACGGCGGCAGGCCGAGATCGCGGCGAGCGTCGGTCTCGGCGGCGTAGAACCCCTCGGCGTCGTACTCGACGAGCGCGCGCATGATCCGCGCGTCGGGCTGGTGGGTCTGGAGGAGGACGCGCCCCGGCTTGGCTCCGCGCCCGGCGCGCCCCGACACCTGCGCGATCTGCTGGAAGGTCCGCTCGCCCGCGCGCAGGTCGCCGCCGGCGAGCCCGAGGTCGGCGTCGACCACGCCGACGAGCGTCAAATCCGGAAAGTGATAGCCCTTGGTGACGAGTTGCGTCCCGATCAACAGGTCGACCTCGCGCCCCTCGACGGCGGCGACGAGCGCGGCGGCGCGGGCGGGGGAGAAGATCGTATCCGACGTCACCAGCGCGACGCGCAGGTCGGGGAGGATGCGCGCGACCTCCTCGGCGACGCGCTCGACGCCGGGGCCGCAGGGGACGAGGCTGTCGGGCGCGCCGCACGCCGGGCACAGTTTCGGCACCGGGACGGTGTAGCCGCAGTGGTGGCATTGGAGCCGCGCCGTCAGCCGGTGCTCGACGAGCCACGCGGTGCATTGCGGACATTCGATCCGCTCGCCGCACGCCCGGCAGAGCGTCAGCGGGGCGTAGCCGCGACGGTTGAGGAACAGCAGCGACTGTTCGCCCGCGACGAAGGTTTCGCGCAGTGCCGCGACCAGCGGCGGGCTGAGCCAGTGCCCGCGCGGCGGCGGATTGGTCCGCAGGTCGATCGTTTCGACGCGGGGGAGCTGCGCGCCGCCGAAGCGCGTCGGCAATTTAAGCGCGGTGTAGCGCCCGCGCGCGACCTGGACACGCGTCTCGATCGCCGGGGTCGCGGTGGCGAGGACGACGGTCGCGTGGTCGAGGCTCGCGCGCATCACCGCGACGTCGCGGCCGTGGTACTGGACCCCCTCGTCCTGCTTGAAGCTCGATTCGTGCGCCTCGTCGACGACGATCAGCCGGAGGTCGGCGAACGGCAGGAACAGCGCCGATCGCGCGCCGACGACGACGCGCGCATCGCCGCTCGCGACCGCGCGCCACGCCCGCCGGCGCTCGGAGCCGCGCAGGTCGGAATGCCACGGCGTCGGCGCGCAGCCGAAGCGCGCGGCGAAGCGCGCGAGCCACGGCGCGGTCAGCGCGATTTCGGGCACGAGGACGAGGGTTTGGCCGCCCGATCGGAGCGCCGCCGCGATTCCTTCGAAATAGACTTCGGTCTTGCCCGACCCGGTTACCCCGTCGAGGACGAAC
Organism: Sphingomonadales bacterium; assembly: GCA_038238995.1. Classification (GTDB taxonomy): domain Bacteria; phylum Pseudomonadota; class Alphaproteobacteria; order Sphingomonadales; family Sphingomonadaceae; genus Polymorphobacter_B. The sequence goes on along the minus strand of JBBSFF010000182.1, from coordinate 1,758 downwards.
GGTGCGAACTCGCCGAGCCCGACCGCGCGCGCGATATCCTCCGCCGCGACCGCCTGTTCGTAACTGAGCACCGGCTGCGCGAAATCGGGGTCGGGGACCGGCGGCGGGGTATCGGGGCTGACCGCGACCGCGCGCAGGATGCCCGCCTTGACCATCCCGCGGATCACTCCCTCCGACACGCCGCCGTGACGCGCGAGTTCGCGCACCGACCCCTGCCGCCCGGTCAGCCGTTCGACGGCGGCGGCGCGCTGCGGGGTGAGTTTGCCCGGAGCCACATTGCGATTATGGGCAAGAACGCCTATATTGTTGCGTAGCCCTAGACCGGGGGAGCCGTCCCGGTCGCCAGCGGTGCCACGTCCGTCCTCCGGCATTGCGGGGCCGGTGCCCGCCAGCCGGTACTCGGTAACATCCGCCGCCGCGACGAGCGCGGACGGGACCGACAGCGCCATTCGCAGTACCGCCGCCGGGGGGGCCATGTAATAGGCGCCGGTCCATTCGATCAGCCGCCGCAACCCCGCCGTCATCGGCGGCACGTCGAAGCGGCGGACGACGGCGCGGAGCTTGGCGTCGGGTACCTCGCGCGCCGCCCAGCGATCGGCTTCCCAGACGACGCCGACGATCGTCCGCGGCCCGAGCGGGACTTCGACGATATCGCCGAGGCCGAGGTCGAGCGCGTCGGGCCCCCCGCCATCCGGCACGGCATAATCGAGCGCGCCGAGGCCGTGCTGGAGGACGAGGACGCGGACGCGGGGCATTTTCACGAGATAGGCGAACGGGCGGGGAACGCCAGCACGCGACGCGCATTTTCGCTGCGACAATCGAGGAGAGCAGGCATGGCCGAGACCAAAGGCAAGGGCAGCACCACCGCGAAAAAAGCGAACGCCAAGGCGGCGGCCGGGGGCGAGAAGAACCCGCGCAAGTCGAGCGCCGCGCAGGCCGAGCTCGGCAAGAAGGGCGCGGCGGCGAAGAAAAAATAGCGCGCCGCGACCGGCGACGCGCTACACGCCCACGGACAGTCATCGCCTTGGGGCCGCCGCCATGAAGTTCTTCGTCGACACCGCCGACACCCGCGACATCGAGGAGTTGGCCGCGACCGGGCTGCTCGACGGGGTGACAACGAATCCGAGCCTGATCGCCAAGTCGGGGCGCGACTTCCTCGAGGTGATCGCCGAGATCGCCAGGCTCGTCGACGGGCCGGTGTCGGCCGAGGTCGTCGCGACGCGGTCCGACGACATGCTGCGCGAGGCGGCGAAGCTGCTGACGCTCGGCGACAACATCACGATCAAAGTGCCGCTGACGATGGACGGTCTGCGCGCGTGCAAGACGCTGAGCGACGACGGGGTGATGGTCAACGTCACGCTGTGCTTTTCGGCGACGCAGGCGCTGCTCGCGGCGAAAGCGGGGGCGGCGTTCATCTCGCCGTTCGTCGGACGCCACGACGATGTCGGCTTCGACGGCATGGCGCTGATCGGCGATATCAAGCTGATCTACGACAATTACGGCTTCGACACCGAGATCCTCGTCGCGAGCGTCCGCCACCCGGTCCATGTTCTCCAAGCGGCGAAGATCGGGGCCGACGTCTGCACGATGCCGCCCGCCGTGATCCGCGCGCTGGCGAATCATCCGCTGACCGACCGCGGGCTGGCCGGCTTCGCGAGCGATTGGGCGAAGACGGGGCAAAGCATATTGTGACGTCAGCCGTCATCCCCGCGCAAGCGGGGACCCATCTCGTACCGCGGGAGATGGGTCTCCGCTTGC
>JBBSFF010000181.1:0-5082 GCA_038238995.1 Sphingomonadales bacterium | reverse complement strand
GCTTGCCGCTGGGGCGGCGCGGGGCTGTTCCCGCCCCCGCACGAGGAACCCCGGTGAGCCCCCCGCGACCGACCGACGCGCCCGAATCGTGCGAGGCTCGCCTGGCCGCCGCGAAGGCGCGACACGATCCGGTCGACCCGATGCGGGTGGCGAGCGGCGCCATGGGTCAGGGCTTCCGCTTCGCGCTGGAGATCGTGGTCACCACCGTCGTTGGCAGTGCCATCGGCTGGCAGCTCGACAAATGGTTGGGCAGCACGCCGTGGTTGTTGCTGTTGTTCATGCTGCTGGGGTTGGCGGCGGGGTTCATCAACCTGTTTCGCGCGGTCGGGGCCGAGCAGAAACTGGTCGATGCGCAACCGGTGCCCCCATCGGTTCCAGACGAAGTCGAGGATTGAAGTTGGTCCGTCCGCAGCTCGAACAGTTCGAAATCCACCGGATGGTCCCGGCGACGACGCTTGGCTACGACGTGTCGTTCACGAATGCGTCGCTGTTCATGCTGATTACCCTCGTTGGCGTGTGGGCGTTTTTGACGCTCGGCATGCGCCGCGCGACGCTCGTGCCGGGGCGCTGGCAGTCGGCGGTCGAGATGATCCACGAATTCGTCGTCGGCATGGTCGACGAGAATATCGGCCTGAAGGGCCGCGCCTACGTCCCCTTCATCTTCGCGCTGTTCGTTTTTATTCTGTTCGCCAACATCCTCGGATTGTTGCCGTTTGCGTTTGCTGTCACCAGCCATATCTGGGTGACCTTCGCCTTCGCCGCGTTCATCTTTCTGCTGTGCATCGGCATCGGCTTCGCGAAGCACGGGCTGCATTTCTTCGAGCTGTTCGTGCCGCCGCAGACCCCGGTCGTGCTGCTGCCGCTGATCGTCCTGATCGAGCTGATCTCGTTCCTCTCGCGCCCGCTGACGCTCAGCGTCCGCCTGTTCGCCAACATGACGGCGGGGCATATTCTGCTTCAGGTCTTCGCCGGCTTCATCGTCAGCCTCGGCCTCGCCGGGGGCGCGTTCTGGCTGCTCGGCATCCTGCCGCTGGTGATGAACGTCGCGCTGTACGCGCTCGAACTCCTCGTCGCGGTGGTGCAGGCGTATGTCTTCGCGCTGCTGACGTGTGTTTACCTCAACGATTCGATCAACCTTTCGCACTAAGGGACTGACTAATGGACGCAACTGCAGCCAAGCTGATCGGCGCCGGCATCGCCACTTTTGGGATGGGCCTCGCCGCATTGGGCGTCGGCATTATTTTCGGCCTGTTCCTTCAGGGCGCGCTGCGCAATCCGGCCGCTGCCAACTCGCAGCGCCCGAACCTGTTGTTCGGCTTCGCCGTGACCGAAGCGCTCGGCATCTTCTCGTTCCTCGTCGCGCTGATCCTGCTGTTCGTCGTCTAACATCGGCGAGCGCGAAGGGAGGGCGGAATGCCTCAGTTTGATCCGTCGGTAGCGGTCCCGCAGATCGCGTGGCTGATCGCGGTGTTCGCGGTCCTCTACCTGATCGTCCGCGCGTCGCTGCCCAAGGTCGAGCGCGTCACGACCAACCGCGCGGGGGTGATCGGCGACGACCTCAACCACGCCGAAGTGGCGAAGTCGAGCGCGGGCATTGTGATCGCCGGCTATGAGGCGACGCTCGCCGCTGCGCGTTCGGCGGCGCTAAAGCTCGCGGGCGACGCCAAGACCGCGACGGCGGGCGAGACCGCGGCGAAGCTTAAGGAAGTCGAGGCCGAACTGATGGCCAAGACCGCCGGAGCGGCGCAGCGGATCGAAGCCGCGAAGCACGAGGCGCTCGCCAACCTTAGCACCGTCGCCGAGGATGCGACCGCCGACATCGTCGAGCGGCTGACCGGGCGGCGTCCGAGGGCGGACGAAGTCACCGCCACCGTCGCCGCGGTCGCGGCGTAAGGAATCACCATGGCCAACCAGACCCCCGATGTCGCCGGCGTCGAAACCACCGGCGGGACCGAGCAGCCGCACGAATTGACCTGGCTCGGGCTCAACGCCGAGTGGTATATCGCGATCGCGTTTTTTATTTTCGTCGCGCTGCTGCTCTACGTCAAAGTCCCGAAGATGATCGCCGACGCGCTCGACGGTCGCGCGACGAAAGTCCGCGCCGACCTCGACGAAGCCAAACGCCTGCGTGCCGAGGCCGAGGCGCTCCTCGCCGGGTACCAGGCGAAGGCCGAAACCGCGAGCCACGACGCCGAACACATCCTCGCCACCGCGCAGACCGAGGCCGCCGCGATCGTCGCCGACGCGCAGCGCCAGGCCGAAGCGGTCATCGCGCGCCGCACCGCGATGGCCGAAACCAAGATCGCCGCCGCCGAACGCGCCGCCGAAGCCGCCGTCCGCGTGCAGGCCGTCGACTTCGCCACCGCGGCGGCCAAGCGCATCATCATCGCCCACGACAACCCCGCCGAAGCCGCGCGGCTGACGAGCGCGGCGATCGGCGAACTCGACCGGCGGCTGCACTAGCCGAGCGCGCCGCAGCGGGTTTCGCCCTAAAAGACTGTCGTCGACGATAGGTCGCACCGACGTACATCGCCGATATGCGTCGTGCGCGCACCGGCGTGCGCGCCCGAGTTTCACTTTGCCTTTCGCGGTCCGATACTAGATATGGTGGTGTCCCACTCCAAATCCGGGCGACTCGATGCTGCGCGAAACGATTGCCATCGGTGCCGACCATGCCGGGTTCGCGATGAAGGCGGTGCTCGCCGCCGACCTCGTCAAGATGGGCTATGACGTGCTCGACCTCGGCACCAACAGCGAGGTATCGGTCGACTATCCCGACTTCGGCTACGCGGTCGGGCAGGCGGTCACCGCGGGCCGAGCATCGCGCGGCATCCTCGTCTGCGGTACCGGCATCGGTATGACGATCGCCGCCAACCGCGACCCCGGCGTTCGCGCCGCGCTCTGCACCGGCGGGCTGATGGCGCGGCTGGCGCGCGAGCACAATGACGCCAACGTCATGGCGCTGGGCAGCCGGATCATCGGCATCGAGGTCGCGCGCGAATGCGTCCGCCAGTTTCTCAGCACAAGCTATGGTGGCGGTCGTCACGCCGACCGCGTCGCCAAGCTCAGCCACCCCGAATTCGAGGCCGCCGAATGAGTAATGCTCCCGCCACCGCTCAGGTCATCGGCTACGATGGCTTTTTCACCGATCCCGTCGAGGGCGAAGTCGCCGCGGCGATTGCGATGGAACTCGACCGGCAGCAGAATCAGATCGAGCTGATCGCGTCTGAAAACATCGTCAGCCGCGCCGTCCTCGACGCGCAGGGATCGGTGTTCACCAACAAATACGCCGAGGGCTACCCGGGCAAGCGCTATTATCAGGGCTGCGCCCCGTCCGACGTCGTCGAGACGCTGGCGATCGACCGCGCCAAGGCGCTGTTCGGGTGCGCCTATGCCAACGTCCAGCCGCATTCGGGCGCACAGGCAAACGCCGCGGTGATGCTCGCGCTGGTCAAGCCCGGCGAGACGATCCTCGGCATGTCGCTCGACGCGGGCGGGCATCTGACGCACGGCGCGGCCCCGTCGATGTCGGGCAAATGGTTCGACGCCGTCCAGTACGGCGTGCGGCGCGAGGACCATCTGATCGATTACGACGCGGTCGCCGAACTCGCACTGCAGCATCGCCCGAAGCTGGTCATCGCCGGGGGATCGGCGTACCCGCGGGTGATCGACTTCGCCCGCTTCCGCGCGATCGCCGATTCGGTCGGGGCGTTGTTCATGGTCGACATGGCGCATTTCGCCGGGTTGGTCGCGGCTGGCATCCACCCGAGCCCGCTGCCGCACGCCGATGTCGTCACGACGACAACGCACAAGACGTTGCGCGGGCCGCGCGGCGGGATGATCCTGTCGAACGATCTGGCGCTCGGCAAGAAGTTCAACTCGGCGGTGTTCCCGGGTATGCAGGGCGGGCCGTTGATGCACGTCATCGCCGCCAAGGCCGTCGCGTTCGGCGAGGCATTGCGCCCCGAATTCAAGGACTATGCGCGCGCAGTCGTGACCAACGCGCAGGTGCTGGCGGCAAAGCTCGTCGCGCGCGGCTGCGCCGTCGTCGCGGGCGGCACCGACACCCACCTCGCGCTGATCGACCTCAGCCCGAAGGGGCTGACCGGCAAGGACGCCGACGAGGCGCTCGAGCGCGCCGGGATTACGTGCAACAAGAATGGCGTGCCGTTCGACCCGCTGCCGCCGACCAAGACGAGCGGCATCCGCGTCGGCTCGCCCGCCGGAACGACGCGCGGCTTCGGGGTTGCCGAGTTCGGTGCGATCGGCGACATGATTGCCGACGTTCTCGACGGCCTCGCGGCGAACGGCGAGGACGGCAACCACGCGGTCGAAGCGGCGGTCAACGTCCGCGTCCGGGCGCTGTGCGCGCGCTTCCCGATCTACCCCGCCGCCTGAGCGCCTGAGTGCGCTGCCCGTTCTGCGCCAACGACGACAGCCAGGTGAAGGACAGCCGTCCGACCGAGGACGGCGGCGCGATCCGGCGGCGGCGGCAATGCCCGGCGTGCGGTGCGCGCTTTACGACCTTCGAACGAATCCAGCTGCGCGAGATGATCGTCGTCAAGAAATCGGGCAAGCGCGAGGTGTTCGACCGCGACAAGCTCGCCCGGTCGATCGAGATCGCGTGCCGCAAACGCCCGATCGAGCCGCAGCGGATCGAGCGGCTGGTCAACGGCGTCGTGCGTCGGTTGGAGTCGTCGGGGGATAGCGAACTCGGCGTCGGGCTCGTCGGCGAGATGGTTATGGAAGGGCTGCAGGCGCTCGACCCGGTCGCGTATATCCGCTTCGCCAGCGTCTACCGCGACTTCCGCGAGGCGCGCGATTTCGAGACGTTCGCCGGCGCGCTGGGGATCGCACCCGACAAGTCAGATCGCCCCCTGCCGCGCCTCGTCGGCGAGGCGGAGTGACGGGCGGAGGATCGCCGCCGCCCGCCGTTATCCTCGTCCGCCCGCAGCTCGGTGCGAATATCGGGGCATGCGCGCGGGCGATGCTCAATTTCGGGCTGACCGACCTGCGGCTCGTTGCGCCGCGCGACGGCTGGCCGAACCCCGACGCCGGACCGAGCGCGAGCGGGGCCGATGT
>JBBSFF010000180.1:0-5136 GCA_038238995.1 Sphingomonadales bacterium | reverse complement strand
TAGCCGCCGCGCCACCCGCGCGGCGGCGGACCGACCCGCATGACCGCCGGGCCGATGGCGGCGGCATGGGCGCGCGGACCGACATCGGCGAGCAGCAGCGGCACCAATGCCGACGGCACGTCTTCCTCCGCCACGATCGGGTCGAGCTGGCGACTGTCGTGGAGGAATTCAGCGTCGCTCCGGTCATCGAGGGGGAGCCGCTCGATCACCGTCGGCATCGCGAACGGCGTCATCGCCTGATCGAATTCGCACCCGGTCATGATGCCGGTCATGACCGGGTCGGTGACGAAGCTGAGCCCGTTCATCGTCGAGGTGAAGACGATACCGTATTGCGGCGCGGCGACCCAGACACTCAGCCGCTGCCGGAAAACCTGCGCTGCGCCGTGCAAGGCGTAGCCCCGCGCCGTGACGGTGATCGCAAGCCGGTCGTCGTCGAGCCGGTGCAGCCCGTGTTCGCGCATGAACACCCGATCGCCCGTCGAGCTCAGCCGCCACTGCCGCCAGCGCCCGGCGTAGATATGCCCCCAAGTCCGGGTTTCGTCGCCCGCCCCGGTGATCCCGAAGACGTCGTGGAGCATCGGCTTCGGACCGCTCGCCACCGTGGCGACCGGCAATGTCGCTCCGACCCGCGCGGCGAAGGCGGCGGCGTCGAGGTCCCAATCGGTCCCGTTGAAGCCCGGCAGCCGCGCGGCGAGGCAGCGCGTCAGTTGCACCAAATTTTCGCCAGACGGCGCGTTGACCCCGCTCGCCCAACGGCTGACGACCGATTTGTCGACCCCCAGATCGGCAGCAAGCCGCCCACGGCTCAGCGAGACCGCCTTGAGCACGAGCGCGAGTTTTGCGGCGAAGTCCGGGATCATGCGCTTGCCACCCTCGCGAGCCTGATTGCGACCACGCAACGATACGCAACCCCGTTGCCCAACTCAACGCTTTCCGGCGCATGTAGCAGCAACTCCCGGCGGGGGGGTCGGCTGCCTAAAGCGGTTGGCGGGCGGCGACACGGTGTTCGCGACAAAACAGGGGAAAAATCATGCAATACATCATGCGACTATCGCTTGTCGGCGCTCTGGCTGCCATTGTCACGGCGTCGCCGACACTGGCGGCGGCGACGATTTTCTTCGGCGAGGACAACACCAGCGGCGTTACACCTGTCAATTCGATCGCGACGCGCGATGCCTTCTTCGGCGCACTCAACTCGGTCGCAACCGAAAATTTCGACGGCTTCGCGCCGGGCGACAGCCAGCCGCTAATGCTCCATTTCGGGACCATCGCTACCGCCACGGCGTATAATAACGTTGGCTTCATCGCGTCGGGCAACGTCACCGACGTCTCCTCCGACCCCGTGTCCGGGACAAATTTCTTTTCGCGGGGGCAGGTGAGCAGACTGCGGTGAATTTCGATCAGTTCTTTTCCGCATTCGGCTTCTTCGGAACCGATATCGGCGACTTGGGCGGAAGTCTCGCGCTGCGGCTGACCGACGAATTCGGCAATTTAAGCTATATCAATGCTGGGAACACGATTGGCGGCGCCGACGGCTCAACGCTATATTTCGGCTTCCTCGATCGGACGACGCGTTACACCCAGGTTTTGTTGACGAACAACAATGGCAATGACCAATTCTCCTACGACGACTTCTCCATCGGTACGCCGGGAGCGGTCAACTCCGTCCCCGAGCCCGCGAGCTGGGCGATGATGGTCGCCGGCTTCGGCCTCGTCGGCGCGATGACGCGGCGGAGGGGCTCGCACGTCGTCACCGCCTGACCCGGGGCGGCGGCGGGGACCGGGTCGCCGACCTCCCCGCCGCTTGCCGCGCATGCCGATAATCGCCACATAGCGCCGCATGGCCACGCACGCGCCGAACGAGCGCCGCACCTTCGCGATCATCTCGCACCCCGACGCGGGCAAGACGACGCTGACCGAGAAATTGCTGCTGTTCGGCGGCGCGATCCATCTCGCAGGCGAAGTCCGTGCGCGCGGCAACAACCGCCGCGCGCGGTCGGACTGGATGAAGATCGAGCAGCAGCGCGGGATCAGCGTCACGAGCTCGGTGATGACATTTGAGCGCGGCGGCACGACGTACAACCTGCTCGACACGCCGGGGCACGAGGATTTCAGCGAGGACACCTACCGCACGCTGACCGCGGTCGACAGCGCGGTGATGGTGATCGACGCCGCGCGCGGGATCGAGGCGCAGACGCGCAAGCTGTTCGAGGTGTGCCGCCTGCGCGACGTGCCGATCATCACCTTCGTCAACAAGGTCGACCGCGAGGGCCGCGACCCGTTCGAACTGTTGGACGAAGTCGCCGACATGCTCGCGCTCGACGTCGTGCCGATGAACTGGCCGGTCGGCATGGGCGGGCAGTTTCGCGGGCTGTGGGACCTGCGCCGCCACCGGCTGACGACACCCGAAGGCGACAGCAAGACGAGCGGCGCGACGGTCCAGATGACCGGGCTCGATGACCCGCGGCTCGCCGACCATGTCCCGGCGGACGAGCTCGCGAAGTTCCGCGCAGAGGCCGAACTGGCGCTCGGTGGCTATGCGACACTCGACCCCGAGCTGTCTCGCAAGGGCGCATTGACCCCGGTTTTCTTCGGTTCGGCGCTGAAGGACTTCGGTGTCGAGGCGCTGATCGACGGGCTCGCCGCCTACGCGCCCGCCCCGCGCGTCCAGCATGCGATCCCGCGCGACGTGACGCCCGACGAGCCCGCCGTCACCGGCTTCGTCTTCAAGGTGCAGGCGAACATGAACCCGCAGCACCGCGACCGCATCGCCTTCATGCGCGTCTGCTCGGGCAAGTTCCGCCGGGGGATGAAGCTCAAGCAGGTCGCGACCGGCAAGGTCATCGCGATCAACTCGCCAATCTTCTTCTTCGCCGCCGACCGCGAGATTGCCGACGAGGCGTTTCCCGGCGACATCATCGGCATCCCGAACCACGGCGTGCTGCGCGTCGGCGATTCACTGACCGAGGGGGAGGCGCTGACCTTCACCGGTATCCCGAATTTCGCGCCGGAAATCCTGAAGCGCGTCCGGCTCGGCGACCCGACCAAGTCGAAGCAGCTCCGATCGGCGTTGAACGACATGGCCGAGGAGGGAGTGACACAGTTGTTTCGCCCGATGATCGGCTCGCAGTGGATCGTCGGCGTCGTCGGGCAGCTCCAGCTCGAGGTGCTGATTTCGCGGCTCTCGGCCGAATACAACGTCGCCGCCGGGTTCGAGGCGTCACCGTTCGATACCGCACGCTGGATCGCCGCCGATGCCCCCGCCGACCTCAAGGACTTCATCGACTCGCACCGCGGCGCGATGGCCGAGGACCGCGACGGCGCCCCGGTGTTCATGGCGCGCGACCAGTGGGAATTGAACTACACCGAGCAGCGCGAGAAGGCGCTGCGCTTCACCGCGACGCGCGAGCGGGCGTGAGCTCGCTTTACGCCGAGGACGATGCCCGGCGTGCGCGGATCGACGCGTTGCTCGCCGAATACGACGCGCCGCCGCCACCGCCGCGCAGGCGCGGGTTTGTCCGGCGCTATTGGAAGCTGATCGGGCTGGCGATCTTCCTCGCGCTCGTTGCGACCGGTATCTGGCTCGTCGTCACCGCCCCGCTCGGGCGCGCGCTCGAACCGCTCAAGAACCCGAGCCTCGTCCTGCTCGATACCGCCGGCCACCCGATCGCGCGGCGTGGCGACTACAAGGAACTGCCGGTGACGATCGCCGAGCTGCCGACATACGTGCCGCAGGCGATCATCAGCATCGAGGACCGGCGCTTTTATTCGCACTGGGGGATCGACCCGCAGGGGATCGCGCGCGCGCTGTTCCGCAACGCCGCCGCCGGGGGCGTGTCGCAGGGCGGGTCGACCCTGACGCAGCAGCTCGCCAAGACGAGTTTCCTCAGCAGCGACCGCACGATCAAGCGCAAGTGCCAAGAAATCATCATCGCCTTCTACCTCGAAAGCCGCCTGACCAAGGACCAGATCCTGTCGCGCTACCTCTCGAGCGTCTATTTCGGCGAGGGCGCGTACGGTCTGCGCGCCGCCGCCCGGACCTATTTCGACCGCGACCCCGCCGACCTGACGGTCGGCCAGGCGGCCATGCTCGCCGGGCTGGTCAAGGCCCCGTCGAGCCTTGCGCCGTCGCGCCACCTCGACCGCGCGCAGGCCCGCGAGCGCGTCGTCCTGCAGGCGATGGTCGAAACCGGCGCGCTGACCGAACGCCAAGCCGAACACGTCGCCCCGGCGCGCTTCACCCCCGGCCGCAAGGCGATCCCGACCGGGTCGTACTTCGCCGACTGGGCGTTGCCGCAGGCGCGCGGGGTGGTCGATCCCGGGCAATACGGTGACGTCTCGGTCCAGACGACGCTCGACCCGGCGCTCCAGCGCGATGCCGAACGCGCGGTCGCCGACATGCTGGCGGGGGCGCGCGGGCTCAACATCCATCAGGCGGCGCTCGTCGCGATGCGCCCCGACGGGCGCGTCGTGGCGATGGTCGGCGGCGCGAATTACGCCGCCACGCCGTTCAACCGCGCGACGCAGGCGCTGCGCCAACCGGGGTCGTCGTTCAAACTGTTCGTCTATCTGGCCGCGCTCCACGCCGGGGCGACGACCGGCACGACGATCGACGATAGTCCGACGACGATCGGTGACTGGTCGCCGAAGAACGACGAGGGCAAGTATCGCGGGCCGATCAGCCTCGCCACCGCGTTTGCCGCGTCGTCGAATGTCGCTGCCGCCAAGCTGACGCAGCAGGTCGGGGTCGAGGCGGTGCGCAAACAGGCGCGGCTGCTCGGCGTGACGGTCCCGCTGTCGAACTACGAAGGGCTCGCGCTCGGCACGTCGGGAGTACCGCTGATCGAGCTGACGAGCGCATATGCCGCCGTCGCCAACGGCGCCTATCCGGTCAAACCGGTCGGCCTCGCGTCGCCGCGCCCCGGCATCGCGTATACGGTGAAGATTGTGGATAACTCCGACATCAACGCTTGGACGCTTCCGGGCGGGCACGTGTATGTCTTCAAGGGCCTACTGGATTTCGTCGCGTCGGACGATGAGTTGGCGGGCGTGCTATCGCATGAACTGGGACACAACGCGCGTCTGCACGCCTTGCGCGGAGAAAAGCAGGCGAAGAAGCTGAGTTGGGTGAATCTC
>JBBSFF010000179.1:0-5143 GCA_038238995.1 Sphingomonadales bacterium | reverse complement strand
GCGCGTCGCGCCCTCGCTCGGGCGCGCGTCGAGCCCGAGGATGCGCCCCAGCTCGATCTGCACCGCGAGGTCGCCCGCCGGGAACACGTCGCCGCGCCCGTCGGCGAACAGCAGGTAGATTTCCGCCGACCACCGCCCGATGCCCTTGACCGCGACGAGCCGCGCGATCGCGTCCTCGTCGCCCTCGGGCAGCGCGGCGAAGTCGAGGCCGTCGTGGACGCAGGCGTGCGCGAGCGCGTGGATGTAGCTCGCCTTTTGCCGCGACAGGCCGGCGGCGCGAAGATCCTCGACAGGGACCGCCAGCACCGCCGACAGGTCGGCGAAATCGCCGCATGCCGCGCTCAGCTTCGTCCAGATGCTGTCGGCCGCCTTGACCGACACCTGCTGCCCGACGATCGCGCGCATCAGCGTCAGCGCGCCCCGTTCCCGGATGCGTTCGGGCGGATAGCCGACTCGGGCGAGCGCTGCGGCGAGCGGCGGCGAGGCGGCGGCGATCGTGTCGAGCCCGTCCCCGAGCATCGCGGCGGTCAGTCCCATGGCGGTCTTGTCTCACTTGTGTCGCGGGCGGTCGCCGCTAATAGCACGCGAACCCGCCTTCCCGTCGACAGGACCGTCCATGCCCGAGATCAACGTCACCGACCGCGCCGGAACGACGACGCGCGTTCCCGCCAAGGCCGGGCATTCGGTGATGGAGATCATCCGCGACAGCGGCTTCGACGAGCTGCTGGCACTGTGCGGCGGATCGTGCAGCTGCGCCACCTGCCACGTCCACGTCGCCCCCGACTGGTTCGACCGCGTCGGCCCGGCGGGGCGCGACGAGGACGATCTGCTCGACAGCTCCGACCAACGCGTCGCGACCTCGCGCCTGTCGTGCCAGATCGACTTCACCGCCGCGCTCGACGGGCTGGCGGTGACGATCGCGCCGGAGGACTAAGCTGCAACCGCCATCATCCCCGCGAAAGCGGGGATGACGGTTTTGGTGTCGAGGTTCCCCAACCCCGCCAAACCCGGTAAACCCCCGATCGATGCCGCGTGCCGATCTTCGCCCGCAAGGGTTCTTCACCGACAAGAACCACGCCTTCTGGCTGCTCCAGGGGGGTGGCTGGGGCGGCTATCTGCTTGTCCGCACGCTCGGCGGGCTGGCGAACCGGATGGGGCTGACGTTCGTCCTGCCGACGATCATCGTCACCGCGACGGGGTTTTCACTGACGCTGCTGATGGCGGCGGCGTACCGGCGGGTGATCACGATGCGCCCCATCTTCGTCTGGACGATCACGCTGCTGATCCTGAGCGCCGCGTCGGCGCTGTTCTCGACGCTCGAGGTCTGGGCGCACGCGACCTTCTACGAACCCGGGTGGAAGCCGCAGGGAATCGAGTTCCTCGGCGCGATCCTGCTCGACTTCTCGGTCCTCGGCGCGTGGAGCGGGCTGTATTTCGGGATCAACTACTACCTGCTCCTCGCCGACCAGTCGGCGCGGATGGTCAGCGTCTCGGCGCAGGCGAGTTCGGCGCAGCTCGAAATGCTGCGCTACCAGCTCAACCCGCATTTCCTGTTCAACACGCTCAATTCGATCTCGACGCTGGTGCTGCTCAAGCAGACCGAGCGCGCCAACGCGATGCTCAGCCGGCTGTCTTCGTTCCTCCGCTACAGCCTCGTCGGCGAGCGCGAGGGGCTGGCGACCGTCGCGCAGGAAACCGAAGCGCTCAAACTCTACCTCGATATCGAACGCACCCGCTTCGAGGAGCGGCTGCGGACGTCGTTCGAGATCGAGGCGCAAGCGATGGTCGCGCGGCTGCCGTCGCTGATCCTGCAGCCGATCATCGAGAACGCGGTCAAGTACGCGGTGACGCCGAGCGAGGACGGGGCCGACATCGATATCGACATCCGCGTCCTCGGCGCGAGCGAGGCGCGGCGGCTGATCATCACCGTCGCCGATACCGGCCCGGGGATCGACTTCACGGCGTTGAACGGCGAGGCCCCGGTGACTACATCGGGAACGGGCGTGGGCCTGCCGAACATCCGCGATCGGCTCGCCCAGGCGTACGGCGACGACCACCGGTTCGAACTCGAACCGAATCTGCCGCGCGGGCTGATCGTGTTGCTCGACTTGCCGTTCCAGACCGACGACGGCAAGGCGGACGATGAAATCTCGGCGGCAACCGAGAATGGCCGCATCGATTTGAAGGCGGGGGCGCAGGTACCGGGGCAATGGGCCAGGGAAAGCGCGTTATGATTCGGACCATCCTCGTCGACGACGAGCGCCTCGCGATCCAGGGGCTCGAACTGCGGCTGCAGGCGTTCGACGACGTCGAGATCGTCGACCGCTGCGCCAACGGCCGCGAAGCGATCCGCGCGATCAAGACGCTCAAACCCGATCTCGTTTTCCTCGACATCCAGATGCCCGGCTTCGACGGCTTTTCGGTGGTAGGCGGTCTGGCCGAGGTCGAGCCGCCGCTGTTCGTGTTCGTCACCGCGTTCATGCAGCACGCGGTCAAGGCGTTCGAGGCGCACGCGGTCGACTATCTGATGAAGCCGGTCGAGGAGGACCGCCTCGCCGCCACGCTCGACCGCGTCCGCACCCGACTCGACGAGAAGCGCGGTTGCGAGGAGCGCGAGCGGTTGAAGGACATCCTCGTCCAGGTCGCGCCGGAGGCGATGCCCGACGATATCGCCGACGGTGGCAACGCCAGCGACCCGGCAGCGAATCGCTTCGAACGGATCATCAACATCAAGGACCGCGGGCAGATTTTCCGCGTCGAGGTCGACGACATCGAACGGATCGACGCGGCGGGCGATTACATGTGCATCTACACCGCCGAACAGACGCTGATCCTGCGCGAGACGATGAAGGACCTCGAAAAACGGCTCGATCCGCGGCGGTTCCAGCGCGTCCACCGCTCGACGATCGTCAACCTCGACAACGTCAAATCGGTCAAGCCGCACACCAACGGCGAATGCTTTCTCGTCCTCGGCTCGGGCACGCAGATCAAGGTCAGCCGCAGTTACCGCGATGTCGTCGCGCGGTTCCTGTAATAATCGCCGCCCTTTGCCGCGGCGCGGCTTCCCGCTAGAATGAGGCGATGAGCGGGGCCGCGCCAGAAACGATCACCGGCGAAGTCGCGCTGACCGTCGCAGGCGAGACGATGAGCGTGCGCGTGACGGTCCCGCGCGGCGACACCGCGCTGACCGATCTGCTCCCGATCTTCCACGAACTGACCAATACTCTCGTCGACCGCGCGGTCGAACGCGACGCCGCGCCGGGGCGGTCGGTGTCGTGCCGCGCCGGGTGCGGGGCGTGCTGCCGTCAGGCCGTCCCGGTCTCGCCGTCGGAGGCGCGTGCGCTCGCGCAGCTCGTCGATGCGCTGCCCGAGCCGCGCCGGGCAATCGTCCGCGACCGCTTCACGGCGGCGCGCGCGACGCTGGCGGCAAACGGCGTCGACTGCCGCCCGGAGGCGATCCTGTCGCTCGAACGGCTGGAGGTCCGCACCTTCGGTCTCCGCTATTTCGAGCACCGTGTCGCTTGCCCGTTCCTCGAGGCGGAGGCGTGTTCGATCCACCCTGACCGACCAACCGCGTGCCGCGAATATCTGGTGACGACGCCGGCGATCAACTGTTCGACCCCGACGCTCGAAACCGTGCGCGGCGTGCCGCTGCCGGGGCATGTCTCGCTCGCGATACTCGCGGTCGACCAGGCGATCGAGGGTCACGGCTCGCTGATCCTCGTCGATGCGCTCGACTGGGTCGACCGGCACCCGGCGG
This sequence comes from Sphingomonadales bacterium, assembly GCA_038238995.1. Taxonomy (GTDB): domain Bacteria; phylum Pseudomonadota; class Alphaproteobacteria; order Sphingomonadales; family Sphingomonadaceae; genus Polymorphobacter_B. Next base: position 1,383 of record JBBSFF010000179.1, on the reverse strand, counting down.
CGGCGGCGACGCGGCCAGGTCCGGCGATCGTCCAGTCGGTGTTCGCGCAGCTCGCGGCCAGTTCCTAGAGTCGCGCGCCGACGTCATTGTTGCTACAGCGTCGGCGATGAAACCCGCACACGACGAGAAGGGCAAATCGGTCCGGCTGCTCCGCATCGGCGAACAGGTCCGCCACGCGATGGCCGACCTGCTCGCGCGGCGCGAGATCCGCGATCCCGTGCTCGAAAACACCATTATTTCGGTCAGCGAGGTCCGTGTCACCCCCGACCTGCGGCAGGCGATCGTCTTCGTCCACCCGCTTGGCGGCCCGGGGCTCAAGGCCGACGGCACGGCGGTGCTCGCGGCGCTCAAGGACAACAGCCGCTGGCTGCGCGGCGAGATCGCGAAGAGCCTCGCGACCAAATATACGCCCGACCTGACCTTTCGCCTCGACGAAAGCTTCGACGCGGGGGCGAAGATCGACGCGATCCTGCGGTCGCCCCACGTCGCGCGCGATCTCGACCGGGCCGACAAGACCGCCGACTAGGCACTTTCCCGCCGACGCGGCGTTACCGTTCGCATGACCATCAAACTCGGCATCGTCGGCGTTGGCAAGATCGCGCGCGACCAGCATCTGCCCGCGATCGCGGCCAATCCGGCGTTCGCGCTCGTCGGCGCGGCGAACCGATCGGGGCCGGTCGACGGTGTCGCGTCGTTCGCCGATCTCGACGCGCTCATAGCCGGGGTGCCGGGGCTCGACGCGGTGACGATCTGCACCCCGCCGCAGGACCGCCATGCGATCGTCCGCGACGCGCTGAACCGCGGCCTGCATGTGATGCTCGAAAAGCCTCCCGGGGCATCGCTGAGCGAAATCGCCGACCTGCCGGGGCTTGCGGCGGCGAAGCACCTCGCGCTGTTCGCGACCTATCATTCGCGGCAAGCCCCCGCCGTCGCCCCGGCGAAGGCGTGGCTTGCCGACAAGAAGATCACCGGAGTCCGGGTACGGTGGCGCGAGAACGTCCGCCAGTGGCACCCCGGGCAGACGTGGATCTGGGAGCCGGGCGGGCTTGGCGTGTTCGATCCGGGGATCAACGCGCTGTCGTCGCTGACCGAAATCCTCCCCACCGCGCCGTTCGTCGTCAACGCCGAGCTGTCGTTCCCGGCGAACCGCGCGACGCCGATCGCGGCACGGCTCGACCTGACCGACGTCGCGGGCGTGCCTATGTCGGTCGAACTCGACTGGCGGCAGGTCGAGGGGCAGGTCTGGGAGATCAAGGTTGACACCGATGCCGGGCGGCTGCTGATCTCGGGCGGCGGCGCGATGCTCGACATCGGCGGCGCGAAGACCGACGATCAGAACCCGCACGCTGAATACGCCGGGCTCTACCGCCGCTTCGCCGAGCT
>JBBSFF010000178.1:0-5144 GCA_038238995.1 Sphingomonadales bacterium | reverse complement strand
CGTCGGACGGCCCCAGTCTTCGGGGAAAGTGTCGATCAGCCAGATCATCACCACGTTGACGACGATCAGCACCGCGATTGTCCAGTGGAAAACCACCGCCGGCTTCGTATACTTGTCGGGGAGGGTCATCCAGCATCCGTTCATGCGTCTGAGACAATCACGCTTGTGGCACGCGCGCGCAGCTTGCCGCTATAGGCATGTTCCCCCCGCGCCAAGGCCCGCCCGTGCCCGTCGATCTTCAAACCATTCTCCGCGCCAATTCGCCGCGCTGGACCCCGGTGCCGACCCCGCTCGCGAGCACGCTGATCCACGCCGGGGTCGCGGTGCTGTGGGTGCTGCTGCTCGCCGGGGCGTTCGCCTTCACCGGCGTCTTCGCGTGGAGCGTCGGGCTGGTGTACGTCGCGTACGACACGGTGTTGCTGGGGTTCACCTTCGTCCAGACGTGGATGTTGCGCCGCGCGCTGCCCGCGCCGGGCGCGGGGACGCCCGCCGGGGTCGCGGTGATCGTCGCCGCGCACAACGAGGCCGAGGTGCTGCCGGTCACGCTCGCCGCGCTGTTCGGGCAAAGCGACCGCCCCGAACGCATCGTCGTCGCCGACGACGGATCGACCGACGCGACCGCCGGGCTGCTCGCGCGCGATTTCGGCCTGACCGCGCCGCCGGTCGGAGGGCTCAGCGGGGGAAGCGCGACGCATCCCGGCTTGCTCTGGCTGAGGCTGCCGCACGGGGGCAAAGCAGTGGCGCTCAACATTGCCCTGGGTGCGGTCGACAGTGAGATCGTCCTCACCGTCGATGCCGACACCCTGCTCGAGCCGCAGGCGATCGCCGCGATCCGCGCCGCCTTCGTCGCCGACCCCGCCCTCGTCGCGGCGACCGGCGTGCTGACCCCGGTGTGCGACGCATCGGCGGGCGGACGGCTGTTCGAATGGTTCCAGAAATACGAATATATCCGCAATTTCCTGTCGCGCTTCGCGTGGGAACGCGTCGGCGGGCTGCTGCTGATCTCGGGCGCGTTCGCCGGGTTCCGGCGGGCGGCGGTGCTCGAGGTCGGCGGATTCGACGCCGACTGCCTCGTCGAGGATTACGAGCTGATCCACCGGCTGCGGCGGTACGCGGTGCTCCACAACCGGCACTGGACGACGGCGGTCGTCGGCGGGGCGCGTGCGCGGACGACGGCGCCGGCCGACCTCGCGGCGTTCCTGCGCCAGCGGCGGCGCTGGTTCGGCGGCTTCCTGCAGACGCAATACTGGTACCGCGACATGGTCGGCGACGCGCGCTACGGCCCTCTCGGCACGTGGATGCTGCCGGTGAAGGCGTTCGACACCTTTCAGCCGGTGTTCGGCCTGACCGCGTTCGCGCTCCTCGTCGCCTATCTCGCGTTGGGCCGCGTCCATATCCTGCTGCCGGTGGCGATCGTGATCGGGGTCAAGATCGCGATCGACCTCGCCTTCCACCTCTGGTCGATCCGGCTGTACCGCCACTGGGCGGGTGGGCCGCCGATGGGCGCGGGGGCGGCGGTGCTGGCGTCGCTCGTCGAGCCGTTCAGCTTCCAGCTCCTCCGTCACGCCGGGGCGGCGTGGGGGTGGGTGTATTTCCTCACCGGCAAGCAGACATGGGGCAAGCAGAGCCGGGGCGGGTTGGTCGCTGCCCCTTAAACTCCTCCCCGCCTTCGGGGAGGGGGACCGCGCGCTTCTTCAGCGCGTGGTGGAGGGGCGGTTGAGCGGACCCACAGTCTGAGCGTGCTCCACCGCCCCTCCACCATCGCGAAGAGCGCTGGTCCCCCTCCCCGAAGCCGGGGAGGATTTTTAGACCAGCGTCGCCAGCGCGCTGCGGTCGAAGTCCTTCAACTCGGCCATCCGCCCGTCGCGGACCTTTGCCGCCCAGTCGGGGTCGACGATCAGCGCGCGCCCAACCGCGACGAGGTCGAATTCGTCGCGCTCAAGCCGCTCGAGCAGCCCGTCGAGCGACGCCGGCGTCGACCCCTCGCCGCCGAAGCCGGCGATGAACTCGCCCGACAGTCCGACCGAGCCGACGGTGATCGTCGGCTTGCCCGTCAGCTTCTTCGCCCAGCCGGCGAAGTTCAGGCCCTCCTCGCCGTCGACCTCGGGGAATTCGGGCTCCCAGAAGCGCCGCTGCGAGCAATGGAACACGTCCGCCCCGGCATCGGCGAGCGGGGCCAGCCACGCCGCCATCGCGTCCGGTGTGGCTGCGAGCTTCGCGCCGAAATCCTGCTGCTTCCACTGCGACAGGCGGATGATGACCGGATAGTCGGGACCGACGGCGGCGCGGACCGCCGTCAGAATCTCGGCAGCAAACCGCCCGCGCTCGACTAGCGCGCCGCCGCCGAAGCCGTCGTCGCGCCGGTTCGTGCCGTCCCAGAAGAACTGGTCGATCAGATAGCCGTGCGCGCCGTGGAGCTCGACCGCGTCGAAGCCGAGCCGCTTGGCGTCCCCGGCGGCACGCGCGAACGCGGCGATCGTATCGGCGATGTCGCTCGCGCTCATCGCCTGGCCGTACGGCTTGCCGGGCTTGAACAGTCCCGACGGCCCCTCGGCGGCGTGCGGTTGGTCGCTCGCGCGGTTGATCGCCGCGCCGACGTGCCACAATTGCGGCGCGATCCGGCCGTCGGCGCCGTGGACCGCGTCGACGACCTTGCCCCACCCGGCGAGCGCCGCTTCCCCGTGAAACACCGGCACGTTCGGGTCGTTGAGCGACCCCGCGCGGTCGACCCCGGTGCCCTCGGTGACGATCAGCCCGACCGCGCCGTGCGCCCGGCGCGTGTAATAGTCGGCGACGTCGGCCCCCGGCACCCCGCCCGGCGAGAACGACCGCGTCATCGGGGCCATGACGATCCGGTTGGGCAGGTGCAGCCCGGCCATGTCGAACGGGCGGAAGAGGGGGTTGGTCATGGCGGGCGGCCTCTGGGTTGGCGATACCCCCCAATAGGCGGTGGTTGACGCTCGCGGCAAGTGGGGCGGCGGCGAAGCACCTGGTGGCGACGGCCCATGATGGCCGAAGATGAACAACTTAACAAACTTGACGCCGACGCATGCTATTTCGCGCTCTCGAAAGTCACATGGCTTAACGGTCACGCGCCGGAAAATCGGGGCGGCGGGCCCCGCACCGGTACGCGCACGAGGCCACGAGGCCGCACGCGGCGGGCGGCGACGGCGCGAGGCCGACGGCGAAAAATTGACGCGGCTGACAATGAGAAAGAACGCGGAGGCCGCCCGGTGGCGACTCGATCGCGGCGACGCTACGCCGAACGACGGGGTGTAGGACAGCACGAAATTTGAGGGGATGCATCCGGGTCGAACGGCGACGCGAAGGTCCGAGTTGGGCTGGTACGCGGACGTTGCCGCGTGAGCCACCCCGCGCGGGGGGAGGGGGACCGCGCCGCCCTTGCGGCGTGGTGGAGGGGCGGTCGAGCAAGCTCGAAATTTGAGCCCGCTCGACTGCCCCTCCGTCGCGCAAGGGCGCGCCACCTCCCCGCGAGCGGGCAGGATCACCATTGTGAAGTCCGCTAGGGGAGTCGCAAGCTGCCATGAGCGAAACAGGCGCGGGTCCTCAGCCGCGCGGCAAGACCGCCGCCGTGACACGATCCGTTCGAGCGGCTACGAAGCCGCCGCCATGCACGCGCCGACCACCTCATCCACCACCCCCGACCATGCCCCCATCCGGCTGTGCACCCTGCTCACCCTCGCCGGCCCGGTCGTCGCGTCGCGGCTCGGGATCATGGCGATGGGGCTGGTCGATACCCTTGTCGTCGGGCGCTATTCGGCGACCGAACTCGGCTTCCTCGCGCTCGCCTGGGCCCCGACGATGGTCGTGCTGACGACCGGCATCGGGCTGTTGTCGGGGGTCCAGGTGTTGACGAGCCAAGCGCTCGGCGCGGGACGTCCGGGCGACACCGGCGCGATCCTGCGGCGCGGGGTGGTCTATGCCTTCTGGCTCGGGATCGCCGCGATCGCGGTGGTGTACGGGGTGCTGGGGATCGCCATCCGCCATATCGGCCTCGACCCCGGCCTCGCCGCCGGGGCGGTGCCGGTGCTCGGCGTGCTGGCGCTGTCGCTGCTGCCGATCCTGATCGTCGATTCGGGCATCTTCTGGCTCGAGGCGCACGGCCATCCGCTGCCCGGCACCGCGGCGATGTGGGCGGCGAACGTCGTCAACCTCGCCGTCAACCTGTGGCTCGTGCCCGGCCATTCGGGCTTCCCGGTCGACGGCGCAGTGGCGAGCGGGTGGGCGACGCTGGTGTCGCGGGTCGCGCTGCTCGCCTTCGTCGCGGGCTATATCGTCTGGTGGCCGGCGGCGCGCGGCTTCGGGGTGTTCGCCCGCCCGCCGCGCGACCCCGCCGCCGCGTCCGCGCTCCGCCGGATCGGCTATGCCGCGTCGCTGTCGTACTTCGTCGAGACCGCTGCGTTCGGCGGCATGACGATCGTCGCCGGGTGGATTGGCGCGACCGCGGTGGCGGCGTGGGCGATCGTGATCAACGTCGCCGCGCTGATCTTCATGTTGCCGCTCGGCCTCGCGACCGCGACGGCGGTGCTCGTCGGGCGGGCGTACGGCGCGGGCGACCTCGTCGGGGTGCGGCGCGCGGGCATGCTCGGCTTCGCCGCCGCGATCGTGCTGACGCTGCTCGTGTGCGCCGGAATCGGCTTCGGCGCGGAGTGGGTCGCGGCGGCGTATACCCGCGATCCCGGGGTCCGCGCGGTCGCGGCGGGGTCGCTGATCCTGTCGTGTCTGTTCTACGTCCCCGACGGGCTGCAGGTCGTCGGCGCGCAGGCGCTGCGGGCGCGCGGCGACATCTGGCTTCCCGCCGCGACGCATTTCATCAGCTATATCGGGGTGCTGATCCCGGTCGGGTATATCGCCGCGATCCCGATGGGGTTGGGTGTCGCCGGGATCGTCTGGGGGACGATCGTCGCCAGCGTGGTATCGGCCGCGTTGCTGCTCACCCGCTTCCTGTGGCTGGCGCGGACGCGCTAGTCCATCAGGCTTTCGTACCGCGCGAGGTGGAAGTCCGCGTCGCCGAATTGGCTTTCGATCATCGTCGCGCGCTTGAAATAATGGCCGATCGCGAGCTCGTTCGAAATGCCGATGCCGCCGTGGATCTGAACCGCGCTCTGGCCGACGAAGCGGCT
>JBBSFF010000177.1:0-5145 GCA_038238995.1 Sphingomonadales bacterium | reverse complement strand
CGTCAAAGTGATCGGTTGCCGGGGCAGGGGTGGTGGCTTGGGAAAAGCGATTACAAGGGGTTGTTCGAGGGGGCAGAGGCGGCGGCGTATGTCGCGCGGGAGCAGGCGCGCGTGTTCGCGTGGTGGTCCGGCGACCGTCATCCCCGCGAAGGCGAGGACCCATCGCCGGCAGCGGGAGATGGCTCCCCGCTTTCGCGGGGATGACGTTCGGGCTTTGCGGCTGCTTATGCCGCCCCCGCCTTGAATGTGTCGCAGCCGGCGAGGGTGCCGTCGGCGATGCCCTGCTGCAGCCAGTGGACACGCTGCGCGCTGCTGCCGTGGGTGAAGCTGTCGGGGACGACGGTGCCCTGCGCCTGGCTTTGGAGGCGGTCGTCGCCGATCGCGGTGGCGGCCTTGACCGCTTCCTCGACGTCGCCGGGGTCGAGCAGCTTGGCGTTGTCCTTCGCCCAGATTCCGGCGAAGCAGTCGGCCTGGAGTTCGAGCCGGACCGAGATCGCGTTGCGCTGGCGGGTCGAGGCGCGCGACATCGCCGCCTCGGCCTGGTCGGAGATGCCGAGCAGCTTTTGGACGTGATGGCCGATTTCGTGGGCGATGACATAGGCTTGGGCGAAGTCGCCGGGGGCGCCGAAGCGGCTCGACAATTCGTCGAAGAAGCTGGTGTCGAGGTACACGCGCTGGTCGGCGGGGCAGTAGAACGGCCCCGACGCCGACGACGCGCCGCCGCAGCCCGAGTCGATTCGACCGCTGAATAGCTTGAGGGTCGGGTCGACGTAGCGGACGTTCGCCTGCGCCGGGAGGAGCTTGCCCCATGTGTCCTCGGTCGAGGCGAGGACCTTGCGGACGAAGCGCTTGCTCGCGTCCTCCTGCCCCGGCGCGGCGGCAGGGGCGGCGGTCTCGGCGGGCTGGCCGATCTGCTGGGTCGGCGCGCTGCCACCGCCGCCGAGCAGCGAGCCGAGGCTGCCGAGCCCACCGAACACCGCGACGATGATGCCGAGCACGACGACCCCGCCGCAGCCGAAGCGGCTGAAGACGAAGCCGAACAGCATCGGCACGAGCCCGCCGCCAAGGCCGCCACCCCCGCCGCCGAAGCCGAACCCGCCGCCGCCGCCCTGGCCGCGGGCGTCCTCGACGTTGTTGCTCTCGCGCTCGTCGTCCAGCCGCATGGCGATGCTCCCTCGTTGCCGCGGCATAACGCGCGGTGACCGTATCTCGTGCCGCCGCCGTCATGCTATGCCGCGCGCCGGAGAGTCAAAACCCATGCTCGCACGCCGTTTCCTGTGGATTGTCGCCGTCGTCATCTTCGTCGTGATCGGCGCAGCGGTCGTTTATCGGCTGTTCGGACAGCAGCTGATCATTGCCGCGACGGTGCCGTCGGTGACCTTTGCCGCGAGCCCGCGCGCTAGCGGCCCCGACTACGCCCGGCTCGGCGCGTGGGACGCCAACCCGGGGCTGCCGACCGATCCCGCCCGCTGGACGCCGCCGGGCTTCGCGGCGGCACCGAAGCCCGGGGTCGCGGTGTTCTTCGTGACGCCGACGGTCTACCTCGGCAACGACCGCTGGACGATGCCGTTCGACGACCCCGCGACCAACGCCCGCGCCGCGCTGTTCCTGCGCAGTCAGGCGAGCGTGTTCAACGGCGTTGGTCAAATCTGGGCCCCGAAGTACCGGCAGGCGAGCTTTGGCGCGTTCCTGACGACCAAGCCCGACGCCGCGGCGGCGCTCGACCTCGCGTACAGCGACGTGCTCCGCGCCTTCGACGCCTTCGTCGCGGCCGCCCCGAAGGACGCGCCGATCGTGCTCGCGGGGCACAGTCAGGGGTCGCTCCACCTGCTGCGGCTGCTCCGCGACCGGGTCGCCGGGCAGCCGATCGCGAAGCGGATCGTCGCGGCGTACGTCGTCGGCTGGCCGGTGTCGGTCGAGGCCGACCTGCCCGCGGTCCTGCCCGCCTGCGCGAGCGATGAGGCGACCGGGTGCCTGCTCAGCTGGCAGAGCTTCGCCGAGCCGGTCGACTACGCCGCGATCCGCGCCGCGTTCGACGCGAAGCCCGGGCTGACCGGGGCGGCGCATCGGGGGACGCGGATCGTCTGCACCAACCCGCTGACCGGCGTCGGCGGAACCGCCGCCGTCGCGCGAGAGCGCAATATCGGCTCGCTGGTTCCGGCGAAGGACCAGGGCTCGGCGACGATCGTCGCGCGCGGGGTTGGGGCGAAATGCCTGCCATCGGGCGTGCTCGATATCGGGGAGGGGCCCGCCGGCTTCGGCACCTACGTGCTGCCGGGGAACAACTATCACGTCTATGACTACATGCTGTTCTGGGCCAATATTCGCGCCGATGTCGAACGCCGGGTCAGCGCTTTTCGCCCCGGATGATCGTCGACGCCGCCGCTTTTCGTGATCACCTGCCCCACGGCGGCCGCCTTGCCGGGCTCGACGTCGGCACGCGGACGATCGGGATCGCGACGTGCGACGCGGGGTGGAGCTTCGCCACCGCGCTGGTGACGATCCGGCGGACCAAGTTCACCCCCGACCTCGCGATCCTGAAGGACCTGCTGGCGAAGGAACGCATCGTCGGGCTCGTGCTCGGGCTGCCGTTGAGCATGGACGGCAGCGATTCGCCGCGCACACAGTCGGTCCGGCAGTTCGTCAAGTCGATCGACCTGCCGCTCGCCCGCCCGATCCTGTTGTGGGACGAGCGCTGGTCGACGCAGGCGGTCGAACGCGCGCTTATCGACGCCGACCTCAGCCGCGCCAAGCGTCATGAGATGATCGACAAACTCGCCGCCGCGTACATCCTGCAGGGGGCGATCGACGGGCTGATGTCGGGGACATTGCTCGGCTGAACCGTGCCGCGCCCGCACCCGCCCGCCCTTTCCGAACGGCACCGCACGGGCTAGACCCGCGGTGATGACGCCATCGTCCCCGCCAAGCATGCTCCCCGAAGGCGTCCACCCGTTTCCCCATCGTCACCTGCTCGGGATCGCCGACCTGCGGCCGTGGGAGATCACGTGGCTGCTCGACGAGGCCGAGAGCTGGGTCGAGGTCAACCGGGGCTTGCGGAAGCGTGACGACCGGCTCGCCGGGCTGACGCTGATCAACGCCTTCTTCGAGAATTCGACGCGGACGCTGCTCAGCTTCGAGATCGCAGGCAAGCGGCTCGGGGCCGACGTCGTCAACATGACCGTCGGGGCGTCGTCGGTGAAGAAGGGCGAGACGCTGCTCGACACCGCGCTGACGTTGAACGCGATGCACCCCGACATGATCGTGATCCGCCACGGCGAGTCGGGGGCGGTCCAGCTGATCGCCGAGAAGGTCGACTGCCCGGTGCTGAACGCCGGCGATGGGCGGCACGAACATCCGACCCAGGCGCTGCTCGACGCGCTGACGATCCGGCGGCGCAAGGGGCGGATCGAGGGGCTGACGGTCGCGATCTGCGGCGACATCCTCCACAGCCGGGTGGCGCGGTCGAACTTCAAGCTGCTCGGCTCGCTCGGCGCAAAGGTCCGCGCGGTTGCTCCGCCGACGCTGATCGGGGCCGATGTCGACCGGTTGGGCGTCGACGTTTTCACCGACATGGACGTTGGGCTCGACGGGGCCGACGTTGTGATGATGCTCCGGCTCCAGCGCGAGCGGATGAGCGGCGCGTACGTTCCCTCTACCCGCGAGTATTTCCACTTTTACGGGCTGACGACGGCGCGGCTTGCGGCGGCGAAGCCCGATGTGCTGGTGATGCACCCCGGGCCGATGAACCGCGGGGTCGAGATCGACACGGCGGTCGCCGACGACATCGCGCGTTCGGCGATTGGCGAGCAGGTCGAGATGGGCGTCGCGGTGCGAATGGCGTGCCTCGACGTGCTGACGCGCCGGTCGCGGGGCGTCCCGGGATGGTGCCAATGACCGTCGTCGCGCTCGTCAATTCCCGGGTCATCGACCCCGCATCGGGGCGCGACGCGCCGGGGTCGGTCGTCATCCGCGACCGGCAGATCGACGCGATCAACGGTGAGATCGCCGCCGACGCCCGCGTCATCGACTGCGGCGGGCGGATCGTCGCCCCGGGGCTGATCGACGCCGGGGTGTTCGCCGCCGACGCCGCCGCGTGCCTCGCCGGGGGGATCACCCGCGTCGTGCTGATGCCCGACCGGTCGCCGCCGCTCGACGACCCGGCGCTGATCGAGTTCGCCCAGCGGATCGGCAAGCCGCATGTCTGGGTCCACCCGCTCGCGGCGGCGACGCAGGGGCTGGCGGGGCTCGAACTCGCCGAGATCGGGCTGTGCCACGCGGCGGGCGCGGTCGGAGTCGCGACCGGACGCGGGGCGATCGCCGATGCCGGGGTGATGCTGCGCTTGCTGCAATACGCCAGCGGGTTCGACCTCGTCGTCGTCACGCACGCCGAGAATGCCGCGTTGACCGCGGGCGCGGTGGCGACGGCGGGCGAGTTCGCGACCCGGCTCGGCCTTCCCGCCGCACCTGCCTTCGCCGAGGCGATCGCGGTCGCGCGCGACCTCCGGCTGGCGGCTGCGACGGGGGCGCGGTTGCATATTCGGCAGGTGACGACCGCCGAGAGCATCGACCTCGTCGGCGCCGCCAAGGCCGCCGGCGTCCGCGTCACCTGCGGCGTGACCCCGGGGCACTTCCTCCTCGGCGAACAGTCGGTCAGCGGCTACCGCAGCTTTGCCCGGCTGTCGCCGCCGCTGCGTCACGACGATGACCGCCGCGCGGTCCTCGCGGCGATCGCCGATGGAACGATCGACGTCATCGCCAGCGGGCACGACCCCCGAACGCAGGAGGACAAGCGGCTGCCGTTCGCCGATGCCGCCCCCGGCATGGTCGGGGCGGAGACGCTGCTTGCGCTCGCCGGGACGCTCGTCCGCGACCATGGTATGACGTGGCCCGCGCTGCTGGCGACGATGACGAGCACCCCGGCGGCGCTGTTCGGGCTGCCCGGCGGGCGGCTCGAGCTCGGTGCGCCGGCCGACCTGATCGTCTTCGATCCCGACGCGCCGTGGCGGATCGATGCCGCGTCGATGGCGGCGTCGGCGGGCAACACGCCGTTCGACGGGCTGCCGGTGCAGGGCCGGGTGACGATGACCATCAAGGGAGGCGAAGTCGCATGGACGCTGTGAAGATCGCGCCCAAGGTAGTGCTGTT
>JBBSFF010000176.1:0-5313 GCA_038238995.1 Sphingomonadales bacterium | reverse complement strand
GCGCGCTGATGGCCGCCGCCGCCGCCGCGATGACCGTCGCGCTCGCCGACATCCGCCTGCTTGCGCCGTTCGTGCCGCTGGTGGCCAACGTCACGGCCGCCGCCGTCGCCGACCCCACCGCGATCCGCGCGCTGTTGATCGAACAGGTGACCGGGCGCGTGCGCTGGCGTGAAAGCATCGGTGCGATGACCGGTGCGGGGGTGACCAACTTCGTCGAGCTGGGGGCGAAGGTGCTCAGCCCGATGGTCAAGCGCATCACCCCCGACGCGACCGCCGAAGCGGCGATGGACATGGCCGGCATCGAGGCGGTCGCGAAGGGGTTATAACCGGTGTGGCTCGTTTGTGGTGTTAAGTTAAGGTTCGCGCCAAGCCATTGATCCGGCACGCGAATAGGATTTGGCGACGCGATTTCGGGGCGTCGTCGGTGTTAAGTTAACCTGGGGAGCGGCGATGTTCGACCTGACCGGAATGACCGCGCTGGTGACCGGCGCGAGTGGTGGGATCGGGGCCGCGATCGCCCGCGCGCTCGCCGCCCAAGGCGCGCGACTGGCGCTGTCGGGAACCCGGGTCGGGCCGCTCGAAGCGCTCGCCGCCGGGCTGCCGGGCGCGGTCGTGCTGCCGTGCGACCTCGGCGACGCCGCGGCGGTCGACGCGCTCGTGCCCGATGCGGTCAAGGCGCTGGGATCGCTCGATATCCTCGTCAACAACGCCGGCATCACGCGCGACAATCTGGCGATGCGGATGAAGGACGACGAGTGGGATGCGGTGATGCGGGTCAACGTCGACGCCGCCTTCCGCCTATGCCGCGCCGCCTGCCGCCCGATGATGAAGGCGCGGCATGGGCGCATCGTCACGATCACGTCGGTCGTCGGTCACACCGGCAACCCCGGGCAGGTCAACTATGCCGCGTCGAAGGGCGCGCTGACCGCGATGTCGAAGGCGCTGGCGCAGGAGGTCGCGAGCCGCGGCATCACCGTCAACTGCGTCGCGCCGGGCTTCATCGCGACGCCGATGACCGCCGCGCTGACGGCCGAGCAGACCACCGCGCTGACCGCGCGCATCCCCGCCGGGCGGCTGGGGGAGGGGGCCGACGTCGCCGCCGCGGTCGCCTACCTCGCGTCGCGCGAGGCGGGTTACGTCACCGGCGCGACCCTCCACGTCAACGGCGGGATGGCGATGCTGTAAGGCTTGTCAGCACCGGCACGCGCGGCTATCGCAGGGGCAAGGCTCAACGCCACATTTTGGAGAGGGTATCCCATGACCGATGTCGCCGACCGCGTGAAGAAGATCGTCGTCGAGCATCTGGGGGTCGAAGCCGACAAGGTCACCGAGGACGCGAGCTTCATCGACGACCTCGGCGCCGACAGCCTCGACACGGTCGAATTGGTGATGGCGTTCGAGGAGGAATTCGGCGTCGAGATCCCCGACGACGCCGCCGAGAAGATCCTCACCGTCAAGGACGCGATCGGCTTCATCGAGACGAATGCCAAGGCCTGATCGCCGCCTGATCCGGCCGAACCGGGCCCGTGCGACGGCTCTCCGCATCGGTGGGGGGCCGTTTTGCGTAAGAGGCACCGGCGGCGCTAACCTGGGAGGAACACGATGCGTCGTGTCGTGATTACCGGCGTCGGCATGGTCACCCCGCTCGGGGCCGATGTCGAGACCGTCTGGGCGAGCATCATCGCCGGGAAATCGGGCGCGGGGCCGATCACGCGCTTCGATCCGACCGACTATGCCTGCCGGATCGCGTGCGAGGTCAAGCACGGCGACGGCAGCGGCGAGACCTTCGACCAGACCAAGCGGATCGACCACAAGGTGCTGCGCCAGGTCGACCCGTTCATCATCTTCGGCATCGACGCCGCCGGACAGGCGCTTGAGGATGCCGGGCTGACCGACATGACCGAGGCCGAACGCTACCGCGCCGGGTGCATGATCGGCTCGGGCATCGGCGGGCTGCCGGGGATCGAGAAGGAATCGCTCGTCCTCGCCGAAAAGGGCCCGCGCCGGGTCTCGCCGCACTTCGTCCACGGGCGGCTGATCAACCTCATTTCGGGGCAGGTCAGCATCAAATACGGGCTGATGGGGCCGAACCACGCCGTCGTCACCGCGTGTTCGACCGGCGCGCACGCGATCGGCGATGCGGCGCGGCTGATCGCGCTCGACGACGCCGACGTCATGCTCGCGGGCGGCGCGGAGGGGGCGATCTGCCCGCTCGGCATCGCCGGCTTCGCCCAGGCAAAGGCGCTGTCGACGCATTTCAACGACGAGCCGACCCGCGCCAGCCGCCCGTACGACAAGGACCGCGACGGCTTCGTCATGGGCGAGGGTGCGGGCATCGTCTGCCTCGAGGAATACGAACGCGCGAAGGCACGCGGCGCGACGATCTACGCCGAGGTCATCGGCTACGGGCTGACCGGCGACGCGTACCACGTCACCGCGCCGCACCCCGAGGGCTCGGGGGCGTTTCGTTCGATGGAGATGGCGCTGCGCAAGGCGGGACTCGGGCCGTCGGACATCGACTATATCAACGCCCACGGCACCTCGACGCCGATGGGCGACGAACTCGAGCTCGGCGCGGTCCGGCGGCTGTTCGGCAGCGCGATCGGGACGGTCAGCATGTCGTCGACCAAGTCGGCGACCGGGCACCTGCTCGGGGGGGCTGGGGCGGTCGAAAGCATCTTCTGCGCGCTGGCGATGCGCGACCAGATCGCCCCGCCGACGCTCAATCTGGATAATCCGTCGGACGCGTGCGAGGGGGTCGACCTCGTGCCGCATGTGGCCAAGCCGCGCCGCATCCGAGCGGTGCTCAACAACAGCTTCGGCTTCGGCGGGACCAACGCGACGCTGGTGTTGCGGTCGGTATGAGCGCGTGAGCAGCCGGGGATCGCGCGCGGCGCAGGCCTTCGTCGTCCTGCTCGTCGTCATCGGGCTGCCGCTGTTCCTCGCGCCGTGGTGGACGTGGGGCCGGCACGGCACCGCGACGACCGACGTCGTCATCCCGGCGGGAACGACGCTCGCGGGCGCGGCGATGAAGCTGACCGACGCCGACGTGATCAGTTCCGAAGGGCAGTTCCGCTTCCTCGCGCGGCTGTTCGGCAAGCCCGATCCGATCCGCGCGGGGATCTACCGCTTCACCGAGGGCCTCGGCTGGGGCGACTACCTGCGCCAGATGCAGCGCGGCGACGTCATCGCGCTGCGCGTGACGATCCCCGAGGGGATGCCGTCGGTGCTCGTCCGCGACCGGCTGCTGGCGAATACGAAGTTGACCGGGCCGGTCGCGGTGCCCGCCGAAGGCTCGGTCCTGCCCGACACCTACGACTTTCAGGTCGGCTCGACCCGCACCGCCGCGGTCAAGCACATGCAGGCGGCGATGACCGCCGAGCTCGCGACATTGTGGCAGGCGCGGACCCCGGCGACGGTGGTCAGGACGCCGGCGGAAGCGATCATCCTCGCGTCGATCGTCGAGAAGGAGACCGGGGTCGCCGCCGAGCGCCGGCTCGTCGCGGGGGTCTATTCGAACCGGCTGCGGCAGGGCATCAAGCTCGACGCCGACCCGACGGTGATCTACCCGATCACTGCGGGCAAGCCGCTCGGGCGGCGCATCCTCAAGTCCGAACTCGCGCGCGATACCGGTTACAACACCTACCTCAGGTCCGGCCTGCCGAAGGGGCCGATCGCCAATCCCGGGCGTGCGTCGATCGCCGCCGTGCTCGATCCGGCCGCGACCAAGGCGCTGTATTTCGTCGCCGACGGCAAGGGCGGGCACGTCTTCGCGACGACGCTCGCCGAGCAGAACGCGAACGTCGCCAAGTGGTTCAGGGTCCGCCGCGCCCGCGGCGAGATGTGAGGAAGCCCGCGCGCCGCACGTCGCGGCCGCGTGCCAGCGCCTTCGCGCCCGCCCGGTCGTCGGGGGCGACGATCGCCGGCGGAGTCGCGCGCATCGCGGCGGCGGGCATCCTCGTCTATGGCGGCGGCTTCGTGTGGTTCGTCGCGACGCGGCCCGGCCCGGCCCCGCTGACCGCGGTGACCGATGCGGTCGTCGTCCTGACCGGCGGTCCCGGGCGGCTCGCGCGCGGGGCCGACGTCCTCGCGGCGGGGGCGGCGAAGCGGATGCTCGTCTCGGGCGTCGGGACCGGCGTCAGCCGCGCGGCGCTCGCGGCATCGGTCGACGCCTCGCCGAAGCGCTTCGCACAGCTCGTCGACCTCGGCTATCAGGCGGTAGACACGCGGTCGAACGCGGTCGAGACGACGGCGTGGGTCGCGCGGCACGGGTATCGCTCGCTGCGACTGGTGACGGCGGCGTCGCACATGCGCCGTGCGCGCCTCGAACTCGCGCTCAACCTGCCGTCCGCCGTGCGCATCGTCGAGGACGGCGTCCCCGGCGGCGGCCCCGGCGGCATCGCGCGCGAGTTCAACAAATACCTGCTCCGCCGCGCCGCGCTCGCGATGGGGGCGGCGTGATCGCGGTCTTGCGGTCGCTGCTTTGGATGGTCGTGTTCTACGTCGGCTCGGTGCCGCTCGTCGTCGGCGCGATGCTCGGCGGGCTGGTGTCGCAGGCCGGGGCGATCGCGGGGTCGCGGCTGTGGGCGGGGTGGTTCGCGCTGACGACGCACTGGCTGCTCGGCATCCGTTTCCGGATCGTCGGCACGGTGCCGAACCACGCCGCGCTCGTCGCGATCAAGCACCAGTCGGCGTACGAGACGATCATGACCCTGTGGCTGTTCGAGCGCCCGGCGGTCGTGCTCAAGGCCGAACTCCTCGACATCCCGGCGTGGGGCGCGGCGGCGCGGGTGCACGGGGTCATCCCGGTCGATCGCGCCGGGTCGTCGACCGCGCTCCGGGCGATGCTCAAGGCGGGCAACGCGGCGAAGGCGGCCGGTCGCCCTGTGGTGATCTTCCCCGAAGGGACGCGGACGGCGGTCGGCGACGCGCCCGAACTCCGCGCCGGGCTCGCGGGGCTGTACCGCGCGCTGCGGCTGCCGCTCGTGCCCGTCGCGACCGATTCGGGGCGGTGCTGGCCGCGCGGCGTCGTCAAGCGCGCCGGGGTCGTCACCTTCGACTTCGGCGCGCCGATCCCCGCCGGGCTCGACCGCGCGGCGATCGAGGCGCGGGTCCACACCGCGATCAACGCGTTGAACCGGGCATGAGACGCGTTCCGCTCTGGCTGACGATCGTGCCGCTCGCGGTCGGCGGCGCAATATACTGGCATTTCTGGAGCAGCTGGCGCGACGACCTGCGCGCCGACATCGTCGCGGTGGTGCCGCGGGCGAAGCCCGACATCGGCGGCTTTCCGTACCGGATGGAGGGCAGCGT
>JBBSFF010000175.1:0-5313 GCA_038238995.1 Sphingomonadales bacterium | reverse complement strand
GACTTGATCGCCACCTGATACGCGCCGATGTGCTGGGTGATGCCGCCCGCCTCGCCAGCGACGACGTCGGTGCCGCGCAGCGCGTCGAGCAGGCTGGTCTTGCCGTGGTCGACGTGGCCCATGATCGTGACGACCGGGGGCCGTGCTTCGAGATCGACCTCCTCGTCGACCGCGCCGATGACCCCGACCTCGACGTCCGAATCGGACACGCGGACGATGTTGTGGCCGAATTCGACGACGAGCAGCTCGGCGAGGTCCTGATCCATCGCGTCGGTCATCGCCATCGGCGAGCCGAGGCGGTTCAACGCCTTGAGCAGGTCGCTGCCGCGCTCGGCCATGCGGTTGGCGAGCTCCTGGACGGTGATTTCCTCGGGCACGACAATGTCGCGGACCTGGCGCGCTTGCCCTGCACCACCGCCGTGGCCGCGATGCTGCTTCTCACGCGCGCGGCGCAGCGCGGCGAGGCTGCGGGTGCGGACGCTGTCGTCGCTGTCGAGCGCGCGTGTGACGGTGAGCTTGCCCTGGCGGCGGTCGTCGACGCGGCCGCGGCTCGGGCGTGCGGGCAGCCCGCGCTTGCCGCCTTCCTCCTCGTCGACGATCGGCGTGATCGTGCCGGGCAGCCGTCCGGTCGCGACCTTCGCCTCGGGCGGGCGCAGCGCGGCTTCTTCCTCGGCCTTCTTTCGCTCCTCGGCGCGGAGCTTTTCCATGCCGAGCGACTCGGCCTTTTCGATCTCCTCGCGGCGGCGTGCTTCCTCGAGCGCCTGCATCCGCTGGTCGTCGGCCTCGCGCAGCATCGCCGCGAGGCGTTCCTGCGAGGTCAAACGGTCGGGAGCGGCGGCGGGCGCGGGGGTCCGGCCACGGGCGGGCGCCGGGCCGCGGGGCGTCGCCTGCGCCGACCGGACCGGGGGAGTGGGGGTTGCGGGTGCGGGAGTCGGTTCGGGCGCGGCGGCAGCCGGTTCGGGAGCCGGAGCCACGACCGGCTCGATACGCGCCGGGATCGGCGCGCGCTCGACCGGCGTGAACATGACCGGGGGCGGTGCCGGGCGCGCGGGCGCGGGTTCGGGAAGCGGAGCCAATTCGACCGGCGCAGCGACTGGTGTCGGTATCGCGGCGGGGGCCGGTTCGGGGGCCCTGGCGACGGGCGCGACCGGTGCCGCGACCGGCGCGGGCACGATAACCGGAGCCTCGACGACGGGTTCCTCGCGGACATCGCCGGGGCGATGGAGGACGCGGGCACGCTTGACCTCGACCACGACCGACTTTGACCGGCCATGGCTGAAGCTTTGCTTGACCTTGCCGATCTCGACCGTCTTGTTCAGGCCGAGCGGCGCGCGCATGCCGAGCTTTGGTTTGTTGTCGTCACTCATGCCGGACCCGATAACCCTTCGTCACCGGCAACCGCCGGTTGGTGTGAATTCATGCCGTTGAAGGCGCGCCAACGATCGACGGCGGCGAGCACGCGCGACGCTGCCGCCGGATCGCAGACGGCGGCGTGTACCACATTCTCGCGGCCCAACGCCAAGGACAATTGCTCGCGCCCCACCGGCAGGACCGCGACCGCCACCGGATGCGGGGCACCGCGCGCCTTGCCGTCGAGCTTCGCCGCCCCGTCGGGTGCGGCGTCGGCCGCGTGCAGCAGCAGCCGCGCCCGGCCCGAACCGAGCGCATCGCCGATCCGCTCGCTGCCCCAGATGAGGTGCCCCGCCTTGTTTTCCAACCCCAGCCGGTCGAGCGCGCGGCGTTCGAGACCGGTCGCGATCGTCTCGACGAGGTCGTCGGGAACCTCGATCCGCGTCGTCTTGAATGCGCGCATCAGCACGCCGCGCAATTTGCCCTTGGCGGCGGCGGTCGCGATCAGCGATCGGTCGGGCGACAGCCACGCTCCTCGACCGGGCGCGCGTGCGCCGAGGTCGGCGTGGACCCCGCCATCGTCGTCGAGCGCGAGACGGATCAAGCCGTCGCGCGTCCCGTGCCCCCCCGTCAGGATGCACTTGCGCTCGGGCTCGACCTTCGCCGCTTTGTGGGTCGTTACGCCGGGTTCATTCCGGGGTGACCGCATCCGCGTCCTCCCCGGCCGGCGCATCCGCCGGCTTCACTTCCTCATCGAACCAGTGCGCGCGCGCCGCCATGATGATGCGGTTGCCGTCGTCCTCGCTCAGCCCGAAGGTCCGCAGGATGCCGTCGCGCTTCGCCACGAGTTCGTCGCTGGCGAGGTCGCCCAAGTCGTCGATCGTCCTTATCCCGGCGGTGCCGAGGACGACGAGCATCGCCTCCGACAGCCCGTCGATCGCGGCGAGCGCGTCGTCGACGCCGAGCGCGCGGCGTTCCTCGCGGGCGGCAGCTTCCTTGCGCTCGAGCGCCTCGATCGCGCGGTTCTGCAGTTCGGACGCGATGTCCTCGTCGATGCCCTCGATCCCGGCCAACTCGGCGATGTCGACATAGGCGACCTCCTCGAGCTCGCCGAAGCCTTCGGCGACAAGCAGCTGCGCGAGCATCTCGTCGATGTCGAGCTCGGTTTCGAACAGCGTCGACTTCTCGACGAACTCCTTCTGACGGCGCTCGCTCTCGTCGGCCTCGGTCATGATGTCGATCTGGCGCCCGGTCAGCGCGCTGGCGAGGCGGACGTTCTGCCCGCGCCGCCCGATCGCGAGGCTCAGCTGGTCGTCGGGCACGACGACGTCGATGCGGTTGTCCTCCTCGTCCATCACCACCTTGCTGACCTCGGCCGGCTGGAGCGCGTTGACGACGAAGGTCGCCACGTCGGGCGACCACGGGATGATGTCGATCTTCTCGCCCTGAAGCTCCTGCACAACCGCCTGGACGCGGCTGCCCTTCATGCCGACGCACGCGCCGACGGGGTCGATCGACGAATCGCGGCTGATGACGCCGATCTTGGCGCGGCTGCCGGGGTCGCGCGCGACCGCCTTGATCTCGATGATGCCGTCGTAGATTTCCGGGACTTCCTGCGCGAACAGCTTCTTCATGAACTCGCCCGCCGCGCGGCTGAGGACGATCTGCGGCCCGCGAATTTCGCGACGCACCGACAGGATCAGCGTGCGGACGCGGTCGCCGACGCGGAGCACTTCGCGCGGAATCTGCTGGTCGCGGCGGATGACGCCCTCGGCCTTGCCGAGGTCGACGACGACGTGGCCGAATTCGGCGCGCTTGACGACGCCGGTGATGATCTCGTTCACCCGGTCCTTGTATTCCTCGTACTGGCGGTCGCGTTCGGCGTCGCGGACCTTCTGGACGATGACCTGCTTCGCCGCCTGCGCCGCGATCCGCCCGAATTCGATCGGCGGCAACGGATCGACGATGAAGTCGCCAAGCTTCGGCTCCTTCTGCAGCTTGGCGGCGTCGATCAGGTTGATCTGCTTGAAGAAATCCTCCGGAGCCTCGACCACCTCGAGAACGCGCCACAGCCGCAGGTCGCCGGTCTTCGCGTCGATCTTGGCGCGGATGTCGTTCTCAGCGCCGTAGCGCGCGCGCGCCGCCTTCTGGATCGATTCCTCCATCGCCTCGATAACGATCATCCGGTCGATCGACTTCTCGCGCGCGACCGCGTCGGCGATCGCGATCAGTTCGGCGCGGTTGGCGGTGACGGCGGTCACGCCCTTGGTCGCGGCTTGGGCCATGTTAGTCCTCGTCCTTGTTGTCGTTGGCGGCACCGTCGCCGTCGTGATCGTCGTCGAGCGCCGGACCCTCGACGATCTGCTCGGCGTCGGCGAAGTCGATCGGGCGGCTCGCGGCGATCAACTTGTTGGTCAGCACCAGCTTGGCGCTCTCGATCGACGCGAACGGCACGCTCACCGGGCCGACGGTCGGGACGGTGAAATCGACGCTTTCGCCCGTCACCCCGGCGATCGCGCCGTGGAGCCGGACGCGCCCGTCGATGCTTTCGGTGAACTTGACCCGGACGTCGTGCCCCGCCCACTTCGCATAGTCGGCGAGCCGCGTCAGCGGACGGTCGATCCCGGGCGACGATACTTCGAGCGCATACTCGCTCTCGATCGGGTCGGTCTCGTCGAGCATTTCCGACAACGCGCGGCTGAGCGTCTCGCATTGTTCGAGCGTCAACTGCCCGGTCGCGGGATCCTCCGCCATCACCTGCAACGTCTGCCCCGCCTTCGACCCGTTGATCTGGACGCGCACGAGCGCCAGCCCCTGCGCGACGGCGATCGGGGCGATCAGTTCGGAAAGGACGGCGGATGTGACCAAGCAAACCCTGTACGACTGCGTGATACGATTTTGGGGACGGTCCGGAGCGTTCCGGGCCGACCTTCGCAAGCTGACGATGTGAAGATGGCGGCGGTATAGTCCGGTGTGACGCGGCGTGCAAGCAATTGCGCTACGCGCGCGCAGTCCCGATCGCTTCGAGCGCACGGGCGAGTTCGGGCAGGTTGTTCTCGACCACCGCCCAGACGATCGCGAGATCGATCTCGAAATAGCCGTGGTTGAGGCGGTTGCGGACGGCGATCCAGCGTCGCCACGCGATCGACGGCGTCGCGTCGGCAAACTCCGGCCAATCCCGCGTCAGGCAGCGCGCGGCCTCGCCGATGTTCTCGATGGCCTTGATCGTCGCGAGTTGCACCGTGCGGTCGGCGACGAACGCGGCGAGATCGAGACCCTTCGTACACCGTTCGATGTCGTCGATGCTAAGCCGCATGTGATCGAGATAATCGTCGATCTCGAGCCGGTCGCTCAAAGCGCGATCGCCTGCTCCAGCACCGCCGCGCGTAGTTTCGGATGCAGGTCGTCGATCGTACGCACATCGAAGCGCTGGCCGAGCAGGTCGCCAAGCTCGATCTCGATGCCGCCGAGATCAAGCAGGCTGCACCCGGGCAGCGCGTCGACCAGCAAGTCGACATCGCTGCCCGCCGAGTCATCACCGCGCGCGACCGACCCGAATAAGCGAGGGGCACGCGCGGCATTGCGTTCGACCACGCCGCGAATGGCATCGCGGCGATCGAGCAATGCGTGCAATCGCGAACCCATCTCGTCTCTCCTCCGCCGCAATATAGCCTCGGCGAGATCGCCCGCCAATCGATGTTAGGCGCCAACCCCCCGGCACTTGTCCGAGCAGAAGCGAACATTTTCCCAGTCGCGCGCCCACTTCTTGCGCCACGCGAAGGGCCGCGCGCAGGCGGCGCAGGGCTTGGTCGGGAGGTCGGCCTTTTTGACGCCCTTCGGCATCAGGCGGCCAGTTCGCGGTCGAGAAATACAGCGACATCGCCCAACGCCACGTCGCGCGCGACGAAGGCGTGGCCGATGCCGCGAGCGAGGACGAACGGCAGCGTGCCGCTGCGCATCTTC
>JBBSFF010000174.1:0-5332 GCA_038238995.1 Sphingomonadales bacterium | reverse complement strand
AGGATAAAGGGCGTTCGCTCGAGTCTGAGTTGCGCGAAGTTATCGAGCGCAACCGTCCGCTACGTGCTAAGAACCCGGAAGTGCTTGGTGCCCTCGCGCGCAGACTGCAGGCAATGACGCCGCCCGAAGGCCCCGACGGCAGCGACAGCACGCTGCTTATCCGCTGGGATCGCGACACCGACCACGGTCGTTGGCTCGACGACGGCTGGAGCGATGATGCTGGTCATTGATGCCAGCGTCGCGGTCAAATTCATCACGGTCGAACCCGGCACCGAAGCGGCCTATGCGATCATCGTCGGCGACGAGCCATTGATCGCGCCCGACTGGGTGCTGATCGAGTGTGCCAACGCGATGTGGAACAAGGTCAAGCGGTCTCTCCTGCTCGAACTCCACGCCGAAGATAATCTTGCCAACCTGCCGACCTTCTTCGCGAAACTATTCCCCTCGGGCGACCTGCTCGCGGAGGCTTTTCGCCTGTCGTTCCGGCTTCGGCATCCGCTGTACGACTGCTTGTATCTCGCGTTGGCAATCGAGCAGCGTGCCCCGCTCCTCACCGCCGACGCGGTATTCGTGAAGGCTGTGCAGCGTGGCAACATTGGCGAGCACGTTCGGCTGTTGACATGGGACGAGGAGGCAAGGTGAGCGACGCGATCACCGGCGGCTGCCAATGCGGTGCCATTCGCTACGCCGTCGCGGCGATCGAGCCCGATGGCTATTGGTGCCACTGCCGGATGTGCCAGCGCGCGGTCGGCGGCGTCGCGGCGGCGTTCGTCAACGTCGCCAGGGCCGACGTCGCGTGGGCGGCGGGCGAACCGGCGTATTTCGCGTCGTCGCCGATCGGGCGGCGCGGCTTCTGCCCGGCGTGCGGCACGCCGCTGACCTTCGACTACCACGGCAGCGACCGGATTGACCTGACGATCGGGTCGCTCGACGATCCGGCGGCGGTTCCCCTGACGAGCCACTTCGGCGTCGAAACCCGCGTTCCCGGCTGGATCGCCCCCGACGCGCTGCCGGCGGCGCGCTGCGACGACGATCCGACGCTCGCCGCGCGTTATGCGGCCGCCGCCGAATGACCAGCTTCGCCTCGTTCGACGGCCAGCCGATCGCGTGGCGCGAAGTCGGGGAGGGGCGCCCCGTCGTCCTCCTCCACGGCCTGTTCAGCGACGCGGTGACGAACTGGATCCGGTTCGGCACGGCGGACCGGATCGCCGCCGCCGGGTTCCGCGTCATCCTGCCCGACTTCCGCGCCCACGGGCTGAGCGCCAAACCGCATGACGCCGCGGCGTATCCGGCCGATGTCCTGTCGCGCGATATCGAGGCGCTCGTCGCGCATCTCGGGCTGACCGACTTCGACCTCGGTGGTTATTCGCTGGGCGCGCGGACGGCGGTCCGCCTGCTCGTCCGCGGGATGCGCCCGCGCCGCGTCGTCCTCGGCGGCATGGGGCTCGGCGGGTTGATCGAATCGAACCGGCGGACGGCGTGGTTCCTTGAGGTGATCGCCAACCCCGACAGCTTCGAGCGCGGGTCGCCGGGGTGGCTCGCGGTCCAGTTCATGAAGACCAACAAGGTCGACGGCGCGGCGGTCGCGCACGTCCTCCGGGCGCAGGCGGAGACGTCGCTCGACGCGGTGCGCGCGATCGCGACTCCGGCGCTGATCGTCTGCGGGGCGGACGACCGCGACAACGGCTCGGCTCCCGATCTTGCCGCCGCGCTGCCGCACGCGAGCTATGTCGAGGTGCCGGGGACGCACATGAGTTCGGTGACGCTGCCCGACCTCGGAACCGCGATCGCCGCGTTTTTAGCCGCGTAGGGTCGCGCCGACCTTCGCCGCCGCCGCGACGATCTTCGCCGACACCGCGTCGATCTCGACGTCGGTGAAGCTGCGCTCGACCGGCTGGAGCGTCACCGTCACGGCGAGGCTGACGGTGCCGTCGAGCGGAAAGCGGTCGAACAGCGCGACATGCGTGATCGCCGCCTTGTCGGCCCCGCGAACGGCGCGCAGCAGCGTCTCGGCGGGCAGGTCGGCGGCGACGACGAAGGCGAAGTCGCGCGTCACCGCCTGCAACGGCGGCGGGGTGAACGCCGCCCGGGCCCGCTTCGCCGACCGCGCCGCCGGGATCGCGTCGAGGTAGATTTCGGCGACCGCAACCGGCTCGCGCGTCGCGGCGCCGCGCGGATGGAGTTCGCCGAAGCTCGCGAGGACGGTCTTCGGCCCGAGCGCGAGGCGGCCCGATCGGCCCGGGTGGAACCACGGATCGGCGGGGGGCAGGACGCTCAGCCGCTCGACCGGGACCCCGGCGGCGGCGAGCGCGGCGACCGCCTCGGCCTTGGCGTCGAACGCCGAATAGACCGTCGCCGCGCCGGTCCGCCAGTCGCGCGGCCGCGCCGCCCCGGCGAGCACGATCGCGGCGGTGGCGTGTTCGCCGTCGGCGAGGTAGCGCCGCCCGATCTCGAACAGCCGCACCCCCGCCTCGCCGCGGTCGAGGTTGCGCTTCGCCGCCGCGAGCAGGCCCGGGATCAGCGACGGGCGCATCGCCGACAGTTCGGACGAGATCGGGTTGTCGAGCGTCCACGCCGCCCCGCCGAATGCCGCCGCCTGCGCGGGCGCGACGAAGCTCCACGTCACCGCCTCGTCGAGCCCGGTGGCGAGCGCCCGGCGGAGGCGGCGCTCGATCAGCTGCGCGGGCGTCGCGGTCGGGCGGGCGACGCCCTCCGCGCGCGGCAGGGGGGTCGATGGCACGTGCGCCAGCCCGTGGATGCGGACGACCTCCTCGACGATGTCGGCGGGGCCGTCGATGTCGCGCCGCCAGCTCGGCACCGCGACCCGCCACGGCGTGCCGCGCGCCACGTCGAAGCCGAGGCGGGTCAGGATCGCCGCTTGCTCGTCGTCGGCGACCGCGACCCCGGCGAGCGCGAGCGTCCGCGCCGGATCGAACGCGATCGTCCGTGCCGCTACCGGCGGGGTGCCCGCGCGGGTCACCGCGCTCGCGGTTCCGCCGCACAGTTCGAGGACAAGATGCGTCGCGACCTCGAGTCCCTCGTCGAGGAAGCCGGGGTCGACCCCGCGCTCGAAGCGGGTCCGCGCGTCGCTGGTGAGCAGCAGTTTCTGCCCGGTCCGGGCGATGCCGGCGGGGTCGAAGAACGCGCATTCGATCAGCACGTCGGTGGTCGCCGCCGAACACCCCGACTCGGCACCGCCCATTATCCCGCCGATATCGTGGACCCGTGCGGCGTCGGCGATGACGGTCATCGTGTCGTCGAGCGCATAGGTCCGCCCGTTGAGCGCGACGACGGTCTCCCCCGCCCGCGCCTTGCGCGCGGTCAGCGCCCCGTCGAGGTGCGCGCGGTCGTAGACGTGGAGCGGGCGCCCGAGATCGAGCATGACGAAGTTGGTGATGTCGACGAGCGCCGAGATCGGCCGCTGGCCGACGGCGGTCAGCTTGCGCCGCAGCCACTCGTGCGCCGCCCCGTTGACCACCCCGCCGACGGTGCAGGCGAAGAACGCCGGACAGCCGGTGGCATCGTCGATGCGGACGTCGGGTCCCGGGCCGGCGCGCGGCACCGCGAAGGCGGCGACGCGGTACGCCTCGGCCAACGGCTTGAGGCGACCCAGCCCCTTGGCGGCGAGGTCGCGGGCGATCCCGCGCACCCCCATGCAATCCTGCCGGTTCGGCGTCACCGCGACCTCGATCACCGGGTCGTCGAGCCCCGCCCACGCGGCGTAGGCGGTGCCGACCGGCGCGTCGGCGGGCAGGTCGATGATCCCGTCGTGCGCGTCGGAAAGTTCGAGTTCGCGCATCGAACACATCATGCCGCGGCTCTCGACCCCGCGGATGCTCGCGACCTTGAGCGTCAGGTCGATGCCCGGAACATACGCCCCGACCGCGCCGAACACGCCCTTCATCCCCGCCCGCGCGTTGGGGGCGCCGCAGACGACCTGGACGGGGTCGCCGTCACCCGTCGAGACGGTCAGCACCTGGAGCTTATCCGCCTGTGGGTGCGGCGCGGCGGTCAGCACCTCGGCGATGGTGAACGCGGACAGCGCGGCCGCCGGGTCGGTCACGCCCTCGACCTCGAGCCCGCAGTCGGTCAGCGCGGTCAGGATGGCGTCGAGCGAAGCGTCGGTATCGAGATGCTCGCGAAGCCACAACAGGGTGAACTTCACGCGCCCACCCCCCCGCTCAGCGTCGGCACGTCGATGCCGCGAAAGCCGAAGTGGCGCAGCCAGCGGGCGTCGCCGTCGAAGAAGCCGCGGAGGTCGGTCATGCCGTATTTGAGCATCGCCAGCCGGTCGATGCCGCAGCCGAAGGCAAAGCCCTGGTATTCTTCAGGGTCGAGCCCGCACGCGGCGATCACCCGGGGGTGGACCATGCCGCTGCCGAGGATTTCGAGCCACGATTCGCTGCCGCCGATCGACAGTGCCCCACCCGCCCACGAACAGCCGACATCGACCTCCGCCGAGGGCTCGGTGAAGGGGAAATAGCTCGGGCGCAGCCGCAGCGTGATGTCGTCGACCTCGAAGAACGCCTTGACGAAGGTCTCGAGCGTCCATTTGAGATGCCCCATCGTGATGCCGCGGTCGATCACCAGCCCCTCGACCTGATGGAACATTGGCGTGTGCGTCGCATCGGAGTCGGAGCGGTAGGTGCGTCCGGGCGCGATGATCCGGATCGGCGGCTTCTGGCTCAGCATCGTCCGGATCTGCACCGGCGAGGTGTGGGTGCGCAGCACCATCCGCTTTTCGCTGCCCGGCACGTCGGGGAAATAGAAGGTATCGTGCATCGCCCGCGCCGGGTGGTTCTCGTCCATGTTGAGCGCGGTGAAATTATGCCAGTCGTCCTCGATCTCGGGCCCGGTCGCGACCGCGAAGCCGAGGTCGGCGAAGATCTCGGCGAGCTCGTCCATCACCTGGCTGATCGGGTGGATGCTCCCCGACGGGGTCGGCGCGACCGGCAGCGTCATGTCGAGGCGTTCGCCCGCCAGCCGCGCGTCGAGCGCGGCGGCGTCGAGCGCGGCCTTGCGCGTGGTGATCGCGGCAGCGACGGTATCGCGCAGCGCGTTGAGCCGGGGTCCCTCGGTCATCCGCAGGTCGGGGGCCATGCTCCCGAGCGTCTTCATCAGCGCGGTGACGCTGCCCGCCTTGCCGAGCGCGCCGACGCGAAGCACCTCGAGCGCGTCGAGCGAGGCGGCGCCGTCGATCGCGGCAAGGAGGTCGGTCTGGGTGTCGGTCATCCGCTCCACTCTTCAAACGTCATCCCCGCGAAAGCGGGGTCCCAACTCCTGTGGGCGGGGGTTTGGTCCCCCCGTTAGCGGGGTTGTCGGTGGGGTGGGT
>JBBSFF010000173.1:0-5359 GCA_038238995.1 Sphingomonadales bacterium | reverse complement strand
GCCGTGCGATTCGGCGAACTCGTCGAGATAATGCCCGCTGACCCCACGGGCAGCTGCACCATCGCAAGGCCGGGGATCAGCCGATCGAACACCCGCAGCTCGTCGCGGTCGACGACGTCCTCGGCATCGTGGAACACGACCGCCTTGAAGCGGATCGCGGCGTCGGCCTCGTACGCCACGACCGCCCGCCACAGGTGGTTGAGGCAGTCGGCCTTGGTCGTCGGCCCGGGGTTTGAACACGTCACCGGCACGATCCGGGCGTCGCCGACCGCAACGACCGCCGCCAGCGTCGCGGGGTCGTTCGGGTAGGTGCCGACGAAGATGCGATAGCGCGGATGGTCGAGCCGTCCGGTCATGCTGCGGAGCATCAGGCCGATCACTGCGGCTTCGTCCCATGCGGGGACGATGATCGCCATCCAGCTGGCACCGGCGGGTCGATCGGCAAGCACGGTCGGCGGGTGGGCTCGCCGCCGTAGCCGTAGCCCGAGGTACACGAGATCGACAAAGCAGTCGTCGGCGGTCGAGACGGCGATGCCGGCGGCGGCGAGCTGCAGCACCTCGCGTGTCGCGACGTGCCACGCGGCGGCGGCGATGATGAGCCCCCCGGCCATCGGTCAGTTGCGGCTGCCGCGAAGGCGGCACGCCGTGGCGATCGTCAGACACGATACTCCCCGTGGTCGGGGCCACCCTCCGATCGGCCCCCTTGCTCGGACGCGAGGATATCCGCGATAGAGGGGGATGCAAGCCCCTCATCCCGAACAGCAATATCTCGACTTGATGGCGCGCGTCTGGGCCGACGGCGACGCCCGCGTCGACCGGACCGGGGTCGGCACGCGGTCGCTTTTCGGGGCGACGATGCGCTTCGACCTCGCGGGCGACGCGGTCCCGCTGCTGACGACCAAGCGTGTGTTCTGGAAGACGGCGGCGCGCGAAATGCTGTGGTTTCTCAGCGGCGTGACCAATATCCGCCCCTTGGTCGAGCAGGGCGTGCACATCTGGACCGACTGGCCGCTCGCCCGGTACAACCGCGAAACGGGGTCGACGCTCGACCGCGACGCGTTCGAGGCGCGACTTCTCGCCGACCGCGGTTTCGCCGACAAATGGGGCGACCTCGGCCCGGTGTACGGCAAGCAGTGGGTCGACTGGCCGACGTTCGAGCCCGCGGGCGAGGGGCACTTCCGCCGTGGCCCCGGGGTCAACCAGATCGCCGCACTCGTCGACGGCCTGCGCCGCAACCCGGCGTCGCGGCGGCACATCTTCACCGGCTGGAACGTCGCCGAACTCGACCGGATGGCGCTGCCGCCGTGCCATATGACGTATCAGTATCACGTCGCCGACGGCAGGCTGTCGGGGATGCTGTGGCAGCGGTCGTGCGACCTCGGCCTCGGCTTCGCGTTCAATGTCTTTTCGGCGGCGCTGCTGATCCGCATGCTCGCGCAGCAATGCGACCTCGAACCCGGCGAGCTGATCTGGTCGGGGGGCGACTGCCACCTCTACCTGAACCACGAAGCGCTGGTGACCGAACAGCTTGGCCGGGTGCCGTCGGGCGCGCCGAAGCTGCGGCTGCTTCGCCGTCCATCGACGATCTTCGACTATGCGATCGACGATTTCGAGGTGTACGACTACCCACCGCAGCCGCATATCGCCGCGCCGGTCGCGGTCTGAGGGGGGAAGCCACGATGTTCCGTGTCGCCATGATCGGTCTCGCCTTCGCCGCGAGCGCTGCCGCCGCCAGCCCTGCCGACGATACGCTGGCGAAGCTCGAAGCCCGCTGGCTCGACGGCGAGATGCGCTTCGGGCCCGAAGCCGCGACCGGCATCGGCGTCCACACCTACGATGGTCGCATCGGCGACCGCTCGGCGACCGGGCGTGCGACCGCTGCCGGTGCCGAACGCGGCTGGCTCGCCGAACTCGACCGGATCGACGCAAGCTCGTTGAGCCGCGCCAATCAGGTCGACGCGGCGCTACTGCGCAATGCCCTACGCTACAACCTGTGGACCAGCGAAGTCCTGCAAAGCTGGGCGTGGGACCCACAGATCTACAACGATGCCGCCGGGAGCGCGCTCTACAGCCTCGCCGCGCGCGACTTCGCGCCGTGGCCGGTCCGGCTCAGGGCGGCGACGTCGCGGATGAATGCGCTTCCCGGCATGCTCGCGGTCGAGCGTGCCACGCTCGTGCCCGCCCGCGTCCCGCTGATCCACGCGCAGACCGTCGCCAAGCAGAATGGCGGCATTCTCGAGATCGTCGACGACATGCTCGTGCCGCACCGCGCCGAACTGTCGCCGGGCGAACGTGCGGCGTTCGACGAAGCCCACGAACGGCTGAAGACGGCGGTCGCGCTGCACCAGCGCTGGCTCGACACTGTGCTCGTGCCCGCCGCCAAGGGCGACTTCCGCCTTGGGGCGAGGCTGTACGACGCCAAGCTCGCCTTCGCGCTCGACTCGCCGCTCAGCCGCGCCGAAATCAAGGCGCGTGCGACCGCGGCGCTCGCGGCGACGACCGCCGAAATGGCGACGCTCGCGCGCGGTGTGATCGCCGACCACGCGGCGATGTCCGACCACGACGTTATCGCCTCGGCGCTCGCGCTGACCTACGCCAAGCGCGCCCCGCGCGACGGGCTGATCGCCGAGGCGACCACCGCGCTCGTCGAGGCGACCGCCTTCGTCCGGGCGAGGGACCTGATCACCCTGCCCGACAGCCCGGTGCGGATCATCACGATGCCTAAGTTCCAGCAGGGCGTCGCGGTCGCGTATTGCGACGCGCCGGGACCGCTCGACCAGAACCTCGGCACCTTCTTCGCGGTGTCGCCAATCCCCGATCAGTGGAGCGCGACGCAGGCGACCTCGTTCCTCAGCGAATACAACACCTACATGATCCGCGACCTCGCGGTGCACGAGGCGATGCCGGGGCACTTCGTCCAGATCGCGCATTCGAACGTCTATCCATCGACGCTGCGCGCGGTGCTCGGGTCGGGGGCGTTCGTCGAGGGCTGGGCGGTCTATGCCGAGGGGCAGATGGCCGATGCGGGGTTCATGGACGGCGACCCGCTGTATCGGCTGACCGTGCTCAAGATGCGGCTGCGGTCGATCTCGAACGCGCTCCTCGACATCGGCATCCACACCGAGGGGATGACCGAGGCGGCGGCGATGTCGCTGATGATGGACCAGGCGTTCCAGCAAGAGCGCGAGGCGGCGGGCAAATGGACCCGCGCGCGGCTCGGCTCGACCCAGCTGCCGAGCTACTTCGTCGGCTATAGCGAACACAGCGACCTGCGCGCGGCGGCGCAGAAGCGCCCTGGCTTTGCCCTCAAGACGTACCACGACGCGGTCCTCGCTTATGGTTCGCCGCCGGTCCGCTACGTGCGCGCGCTGATGTTCGACGAGCCGATCGCGCCGTGATCCTGACTCTCGTCGTCGCGCGCGCCGATAACGGCGTGATCGGGCGCGATGGCGGCCTGCCGTGGCACCTGCCCGCCGACCTCCGCCATTTCAAACGGCTGACGGTCGGCAAGCCGGTCGTGATGGGGCGTCGGACTTTCGAGTCGATCGGCAAGCCGTTGCCGGGGCGGCATAACATCGTCATGACTCGGTCGGGTTGGACCGCAGACGGGGTGACGGTGGTCCCCAACCTCGCCGAGGCGGTCGCCGCCGCCGGGCTGCAGCAGGGCGCGCGCCCCGACGAGATCATGATCATCGGCGGCGCGGCGGTCTATGCCGAAGCACTGCCGTCGGCGCGGCGGGTCTATCTAACCGAGGTACACGCCGCGCCCGGCGGCGACACCGTCCTGCCGCCGTTCGACCCGACGGTCTGGCAGGAGACGGCGCGCGACGCCCATGCTGGCGACGGCGACGCCCCGGCGTATAGCTTCGTCACACTCGAACGGAACTGAAGGGGAACGCATGCGGATATTGGGGTGGATTGTCGGGCTGGTCGTGGTCGCCGTGGTCGCGTTCTTCGCGCTCGCCCCGGGCATCGCCGAGCGCAGTATGAACCGGATCGCGGGGACCGGCGTGTGGCCGGTGTCCCCGCGCGCCGCCGCGCTCCACAAGATGCTGACGATCGCCGACATGCACGCCGATACCTTGCTGTGGCAGCGCCATGTCGACGATGCCGCCACGCGCGCGCACGTCGACCTGCCGCGGCTCGAGACGGGCAACGTCGCGCTGCAGGTGTTCAGTTCGGTCACCAAAACCCCGAAGGATCAGAATTACGAGAGTAACGGGGCGGACACCGACAACATCACTCTGCTCGCGATCGGGCAGTTGCAGCCGATGCGGACGTGGAATTCGCTGCTCGAACGCTCGCTGTGGCATGCCGAGAAGCTCCGCCGCGCCGAAGCGGCGAGTGAGGGCCGGTTGCGGATCGTCCGCAGTCCCGCCGATCTCGACCGGTTGCTCGCCGACCGCGCCGGCGGGCGCGACGTGACCGGCGCGCTGCTGTCGGTCGAAGGCGCGCACAACCTCGAAGGCAAGGCGGCGAACCTCGGCGTACTCTACGCTGCCGGCTTCCGCATGATCGGCCTCGCCCACTTCTTCGACAACGAACTCGCCGGTTCGATGCACGGGCGGAAGAAGGGCGGACTCACGCCGTTCGGCGCGGCGATGGTCGCCGAGATGGAACGGCGCGGCATGATCGTCGACCTCGCGCATTGCAGCCACGCGTGCTTCGCCGACGTCATGCGCGTCGCCACCCGCCCGGTCGTCGTCAGCCACGGCGGGGTCAAGGCGACGTGCGCGACCAACCGCAACCTGTCCGACGACGAACTTCGCGCGCTGGCGAAGAACGGCGGCGTCATCGGCATCGGCTATTGGGACGGCGCCGTCTGCGCGCCGACCCCGGCGGCGACCGCGCGGGCGATCCGCCATGCGGTCGATGTCATGGGCATCGATCACGTCGGGCTGGGTTCGGACTTCGACGGCTCGGTGACGACGGGCTTCGACGTCGCGCACCTTGATGCGGTGACGCAGGCGCTGCTCGACGCCGGGTTCGACGACGGGCAGGTCGCCAGGATCATGGGCGGCAACGTGTTGCGGACACTCCGCGCCGGGCTGGTTCCCGCCTGATGGAGCGGGTGTTCGGCGGCGCGGTGCCAGCGGCGATGCGGGGCGGGGTTGTCGCGCTCGGAAATTTCGATGGTTTTCATCGCGGCCATCAGGCGGTCGTCGGTGCGGCACTCGACGCGGCGCGCGCAAGCGGACGCCCCGCGCTGGTGGCGACGTTCGACCCGCATCCGGCGCGAGTGTTTCGTCCCGACGCGCCGCCGTTTGCGCTGACGACGACCGAGCAGAAGCTCGACCTGTTGGCGGACTTCGGCGTCGATGCGAGCATGGTCTTCCCGTTCGACGCCGCCTTCGCCGCG
>JBBSFF010000172.1:0-5371 GCA_038238995.1 Sphingomonadales bacterium | reverse complement strand
GTAGCGGACGCGCAGGCCCGCCTCGTGCATGAACTCGGTCAGGTCCTCGGCCATGCGCTTGGTCAGCGTCGTGACGAGGGTGCGATAGCCGTTCGCCGCGACCTTCCGCGCTTCAGCGATGCAGTCCTCGACCTGATCCTCGACCGGCTTGATCTCGATCGGCGGGTCGATGAGGCCGGTCGGGCGGATGACCTGTTCAACGAAGACGCCGCCGGTCGCCTCCATCTCAAATTTGCCGGGGGTGGCCGAGACGAACACCGTCTGCGGGCGCATCGCCTCCCATTCCTCGAAGCGCAGCGGGCGGTTATCGATGCACGACGGCAGGCGGAAGCCGTATTCGGCGAGGGTCAGCTTGCGCCGATGGTCGCCGCGCGACATGCCGCCGATCTGCGGCACGGTGACATGGCTCTCGTCGACGAACAGCAAGGCGTTTTCGGGCAGATACTCGAACAATGTCGGCGGCGGCTCGCCGGGCAGGCGTCCGGTGAGGAAGCGGCTGTAGTTCTCGATGCCGGCGCAACTGCCGGTCGCGGCGATCATCTCGAGGTCGAAATTGGTCCGCTGTTCGAGGCGCTGCGCCTCGAGCAGCTTGCCCTCGATGTGCATTTCCTTGAGCCGCTCGGCGAGCTCGTGCTTGATCGCTTCGCTCGCCTGCTTGAGCGTCGGTCCGGGCGTGACATAGTGAGAGTTGGCGTAGATCTTGATCGAGGTCAGGTCGGCGACCTTCTTCCCCGTCAGCGGGTCGAACTCGGTGATCGCCTCGATCTCATCGCCGAAGAAGACGATCCGCCACGCCGAGTCCTCATAATGCGACGGGAACAGCTCGACGGTGTCGCCGCGGACGCGGAAGTTGCCGCGGGCAAACGCCGCGTCGTTGCGCTTGTACTGCAGCGCGACGAGCTTGCGGATGATCTCGCTGCGGTCGGCGGTCATGCCCTTCTTGAGGCTGAAGGTCATCGCGCTGTATGTCTCGACCGAGCCGATACCGTAGAGGCACGACACGCTCGCGACGATGATGACGTCGTCGCGTTCGAGGAGCGACCGCGTCGCGGAGTGCCGCATCCGGTCGATCGCCTCGTTCACCGAGGATTCCTTCTCGATGTAGGTGTCGGAGCGCGGGACGTACGCCTCGGGCTGGTAATAGTCGTAATAGCTGACGAAATATTCGACCGCGTTGTCGGGGAAGAACGACTTGAACTCGCCGTAGAGCTGCGCCGCGAGGATCTTGTTCGGGGCGAGGACGAGCGCGGGGCGCTGGACCGCCTCGATCACCTTGGCGGCGGTGAAGGTCTTGCCCGATCCGGTGACGCCAAGCAGAACCTGGTCGCGGTCGCCGGCGTTCGCCTGGGTGACGAGTTCGGCGATCGCCACCGGCTGGTCGCCCGCCGCGAGGTAATCGGTGACGAGGCGGAACGGCTTGCCCCCTTCCGACTTCTCGGGCCGCGCCGGGCGGTGGGGGACGAACGCGCCGTTGCTTTCGGGTTCGGCGAGCGAGGTGCGGATCTGGATGGCGGCCATACGCGCAATATGGCGCAGGGTCGCGTTTCGTTCCAGTCCCCGATCGTCGCGGTCCGCTTCGGCGCTACCAGATGCGGCTGACACCAAAATTGTCGAAGGTCGTCTCGTTCGAGACGAGCGCGATGCCGTCGAGGATCGACTGGGCGATCAGCATCCGGTCGAACGGGTCCTTGTTGGCGATGTTGAGATTGCCTGCGAGCTGGCCGTGGCGCGCACTGAGCGGAAGTTCGACGAAACCCTCCGCCGCCAGCTCGATCTCGAATTGCGATGCCAGCACCGCCGCCTCCGGCAATTTGCCGAGCCGGTGCTTGGTCGCGATCTCGACCGCCGAGACGGCACTGACGAAGATGACGGCTTCGCGATCGGTCATCGCCGCATACGCGCCGCGCGAGAGACGGTGATCGTTCGTCGTCCACCAGATCAAGGCGTGCGTATCGAGCAGGAGCTTCATTCGCCCTCGCCGTTCCACAGCGCGAGTTCGTCGGCAGGCAGCGGGTCATCGAACCGGTCATCCCATTGGACGATCCCCTTCAGGCGACCGGGTTCACGCCGCCGCCGGTCCGCCGGTGCGACCGCCACCAGCCGCACCACCGGCTTGTTCGCGCGGGCGATGATCACCTCGCCGCCCGCCTCGACTTCGGCGATCAGGCGCGACAGGTTGGTCTTGGCTTCGAGAACGTTGACGATCGTCATGGCGGTCCGATTGCTGGCTTGGTCAACCCCTTAGTCAGGTCGGCGGACGCGTCAATGGCTCCGCGTCGGCGAGTGGCCGACCGACTCGCCTCGACGAGTCCATCGTACGAGTCGGGAGTACCCCTGACGGAACGACACCCCGGTTTTGCCCCCTGCGGTACACCGTCGCGCGACCGATTTCGGCGGTGGCTTCAACACCCGCGGCCAAGCCGTTGAGCTTGTTCGGCCGCCACCAAAACACTATATTCCGCTTGTGTCGCGCCGGGTTTCAGGCACTATTTGTAGCCGGTGATGCGGGGGCGGACACAAGCCGTGGTGGTGATGGAAAGGTCCATCGCAACGCGGACCGATCCCCAGGCCGGGAGAACGAAAAAAGAACATTGGCGAAGCCGCCGCGATCGTGGACAAGGGAGCGCGGCGAGTTCGCCAGCTCCCGGAAAGCGGGGACCGGGCGGCAGGGTGGAGTGACGACGATGACGTTCAGCGACGAGATGGTGCTCGAGGCTCCGGCAGCCGAGCCGGTATCGAACGAGTCGGCGGCGCGTG
The DNA here is from genome assembly GCA_038238995.1 of Sphingomonadales bacterium. GTDB lineage: Bacteria > Pseudomonadota > Alphaproteobacteria > Sphingomonadales > Sphingomonadaceae > Polymorphobacter_B. The sequence goes on along the minus strand of JBBSFF010000172.1, from coordinate 2,614 downwards.
CCGAACCCGCCGCGCCGCGCGGGTCGAGCACGGTGATGCCGTGGAAATGGCCGGTCACCGTCGACCGCAGCCGCGACGCGCTGCTCACCGACTTCGGACGCGAGACGCTCAAGGACCGCTACCTGCTGCCGGGAGAATCGTACCAGGACCTGTTCGCCCGCGTGGCCTCGGCCTACGCCGACGACGCCCCGCACGCGCAGCGGCTGTACGACTATATCTCGAAATTATGGTTCATGCCGTCGACCCCGGTCCTGTCGAACGGCGGCACCGGGCGCGGGCTGCCGATCTCGTGCTACCTCAACTCGGTCGGCGACAGTCTCGAAAAGATCGTCGACACGTGGAACGAGAACGTCTGGCTCGCGGCGCGTGGCGGCGGCATCGGCACCTATTGGGGGCATGTCCGCGGCATCGGCGAGCCGGTCGGCCTGAACGGCAAGACCAGCGGCATCATCCCGTTCGTCCGCGTCATGGATTCGCTGACGCTGGCGATCAGCCAGGGGTCGCTGCGGCGCGGGTCGGCGGCGGTCTATCTCGACGTCAACCACCCCGAGATCGAGGAATTCCTCGAAATCCGCAAACCCAGCGGCGACTTCAACCGCAAGGCGCTTAACCTCCACCACGGCGTGCTGGTGACCGACAAATTCATGGAAGCGGTCAAGGCGGGCGAGAGCTGGGACCTGATTAGCCCGAAGACCGGCGACGTCCGCACCACCGTCGACGCGCGCGGGCTGTTCACCAAGTTGGTCGAGACGCGGCTCGCGACCGGCGAGCCGTACATCGTCTTCATCGACCATGTGAACGACGCGATGCCCAAGCATCAGCGCGACGTGGGCTTACGCGTGTCGACGTCGAACCTGTGCTCCGAAATCACGCTGCCGACCGGGGTCGACCAGTACGGCCGCGACCGCACCGCCGTCTGCTGCCTGTCGAGCCTCAACCTCGAAATGTGGGACGACTGGCAGGGCAACAAGGTCTTCATCGAGGACGTGATGCGCTTCCTCGACAATGTCCTCAGCGACTATATCGAGCGCGCCGAGCCCGAGATGGAGCGCGCGCGCTACGCCGCGATGCGCGAACGCTCGGTCGGTTTGGGCGTCATGGGGCTCCACAGCTTCTTCCAGGCGCGCGGCATCGCCTTCGAAGGCGCGATGGCGAAGTCGTGGAACATGAAGATCTTCCGCCACATCCGCGCGCAGGTCGATGAAGCGTCGATGCACCTCGCGAACGAGCGCGGCGCGTGCCCCGACGCCGCCGATGCCGGGGTGATGGAGCGCTTCAGCTGCAAGATGGCGATCGCCCCGACCGCGTCGATCTCGATCATCACCGGCGGCACCAGCGCGTGCGTCGAGCCGATCCCGGCGAACATCTACACCCACAAGACGCTGTCGGGGTCGTTCTCGATCCGCAACCCGTTCCTCGAGAAATTGCTCACCGCCAAGGCGAAGAACAGCGAGAACGTGTGGAACTCGATCCTCGAACAGGGCGGGTCGGTCCAGCACCTCGATTTCCTCACCCCCGACGAGAAGGCGGTGTACCGGACGGCGTTCGAGATCGACCAGCGCTGGCTGCTCGAACTCGCCGGCGACCGGACGCCGTACATCGACCAGGCGCAGAGCCTCAACCTGTTCATCCCCGCTGACGTCGAGAAGTGGGATCTGCTGATGCTTCACTTCCGGGCATGGGAACTCGGCATCAAGTCGCTGTATTATCTGCGCTCGAAATCGATCCAGCGCGCCGGGTTCGCCGGCGGGGTCGAGGCCGACAACACGCCCGACCTCCGCCAGGTCGAGCTCGCGCCGAACGATTACGACGAGTGCCTTGCCTGTCAGTAAGGCGCCCCCGCGCGGGTAACCGTGCGGGACCGGCCGGGGCGCGTTGCTCCGGCGGGCGGGTGAGGGGGCCGACACCGCGCATTCCACGACGCGCTACGTCGGTCCCCTCGCTTACCGACAGGCGAAACGAGTGAAGACCCTTTAAGACGGAGGTCGAAATGGCTGGATTGTTTGGATTGGGCGGGGACGAATATCGCAAGGCTGCGGCTTGGGCCAGAACAAGTCCAGCAAACGGGATTCTGAATAGTCTCCTAGCCCAGCCAAATGAACTCAGACGCGATGAGGAAGGCAATCTCGTGCGGTATTCTGATTACGGCAAGCACAATTCGGAATATGGCTGGGAGATCGACCACGTTCATCCAACTGCGTTGGGCGGACCCGACGAGATACACAATCTGCGCGCTTTGAGCTGTCGGGCAAATCGCTCTCACGGCGGACTACTCGCTCAGGCAATCCGCAACTATTCGGCCAATAGGTAATTCCATGTCCCTGCTCAAATCCTCGAACACCTACAAGCCGTTCGAATACCCATGGGCGTTCGACTTCTGGAAGCGCCAGCAGCAGATCCACTGGATGCCCGAGGAAGTGCCCTTGGGCGAGGACTGCCGCGACTGGGCGCAGAAGCTGACCGAGCACGAGCGCAACCTGCTCACCCAGATCTTCCGCTTCTTCACCCAGGCCGACGTCGAGGTCCAGGATTGCTACCACGAGAAATACGGGCGGGTGTTCAAGCCGACCGAGGTCAAGATGATGCTGACCGCGTTCAGCAACATGGAGACGGT
>JBBSFF010000171.1:0-5385 GCA_038238995.1 Sphingomonadales bacterium | reverse complement strand
TGCTGGCGATCGTCGTCGGCCTCATCGTCTATGCCGGGCTCGTGTCGCGGCTGCTCGGGCCGGTCGGCACCTTGCCGTGGTACGTCGCGACGCCGGTCTACCTGCTGCTCGGTTGCCTGTGGCTGCTGCCGCTCAGGCCGTTGCTGCAATGGATGCAGACGGGTTCGTGGCGCGCGCCGCGATGATCGCCGCCGCCGCTTGCGCAACGATGGCCGAGGTTCGCGCCGGGGTCGACGCGACCGACCGCGCACTCGTCGGATTGCTGCGAGAACGCTTCGACTTCATGGTTGCCGCCGCGCGGATCAAGCCCGACCGCGCCGCCGTCCGCGACGAGCCGCGCAAGGCGCAGGTCATCGCCAATGCCGTCCGCCTAAGCGCCGCGGCGGGATTACCCGACGGGCTGGCGGAAACGTTGTGGGAAACCCTCGTCGAGGCGTCGATCGCCTATGAGTTCGACCGCTTCGACGACCGCTGATCGACGATATCGGGGGACCGCAATTGGCGCGAGTGACGGGACTCGAACCCGCGACCTCTGGCGTGACAGGCTAGCGCTCTAACCAACTGAGCTACACCCGCGCAACTGCAAGGCGGGCGGGTTAGGCGACCCCCCCCTACCCTGTCAAGCAAAACGGCCCGGCCACGCAAAAGGCCGCCGGATCGCTCCGACGGCCTTGAGTTCGTTCGATCGTCGACGCGTCAGATCGTTCGCCCACCGCGTACGAGGTGCATGATCAGGCCGATCACGAACAGCGCGATGAAGATGTAGAACAGGATCGTCGCGATCCCGGAAGCGGCACCGGCGATACCGCCGAAACCAAGCAGGCCGGCGACGAGTGCGACGACGAGGAAGATGAGTGCGTAGCGAAGCATTGGGGGACCCTTTCGACCGATGCAGTAGTGCGGATCAAAGCGCGCAACCCGATCGAAAGTTCCGGTGACACGCCGGGTTCGTCCCGCTACCTCGCGGGGTATGACCGCCGCGCCCGACGATCGCCACGCCGCCGGCCCCGAAGGCCGCGACCCGGCCGCCATCGCCCGCCTCATCGCCCTGCTCGACGTCGAAACGCTTGAGGTCGACCTGTTTCGCGGCGTCACGACCGACCCCGGCTGGGCCCGCGTCTACGGCGGTCAGGTCGTCGCGCAGGCGTTGATGGCGGCGTCGCGGACGGTCCGCGCCGACCGGCTCGCGCACTCGCTCCACGCCTATTTCCTGCGCCCGGGCGATCCCGCCGCGCCGATCGTCTACCGCGTCGAACGCGACCGCGACGGGGCGAGCTTCGCAACGCGCCGCGTGGTCGCGATCCAGCACGGACGCCCAATCTTCAACATGGCGGCGTCGTTTCAGGGCGCCGAAGACGGGTTCGTGCACGAAGCCGCGAAGCCGAAAGTCACCGGCCCCGACGGGCTGAAGAACGAGCGCGAGCTGTTCGACCAGCGTGCCGCCGCGACGCCGGAGCCCTTCCGCACCTTATGGGGGCGTCGCGACCGCCCGATCGAATTCAGGCCGGTCGAAGCGATCGACCCGTTCAAACCGAAAAAAGCGAAGCCGGTCCAGCACAGCTGGTTCCGCGCGGCGAGCGCGGTGCCCGCCGACCCGGTGCTCGCGCGGTGCCTGCTCGCGTATGCCAGCGACATGACGCTACTCGATACCTGCCTGCAGCCGCACGCGGTAAGCTGGGCGGACCCGAAGCTGCAGGTCGCGTCGCTCGACCACTCGATGTGGTTCCACGGCACCCCCGATCTTAACGACTGGCATCTGTTCGCGCAGGACAGTCCGCGCGCGCGCGGCGGGCGCGGGCTGAGCCGCGGGCTGATCTTCGCGCACGGCGGCGCGCTGGTCGCGAGCGTCACGCAGGAAGCGCTGATCCGCTACCGCGACTAGCGCAGGGTCAGTTCCAGCCCGACGACCCTTTCGACCCGGTCATTGTCAACTGGCCGAGCGTCGCGTCGCCGTTGGCGTTGAGCGTCACGGTGAAGTGGTTCGCCTCCTTGTCCTCGGTCTTGGTCCCCGACAGACCGGCGGGCGACACGCCGGTCACCGCGAACCCCGCCTTCTTCGCTTCGGCCGCCATGTGGACGGCGACGGCGGGGGGAGTGGCCGGGCTGGTGAAGTCCATCGTCACCGTCCCCTGCTTGTCGCCGTCGCGGTCGCGCGCGTGGACGCGGACGGCTTTCACCTTCGATCCGGGGTACAGCTTCATCCCGTCGATATCCATGTGGTCGGCACCGAACGACATCCCCGGGATTTCGATGTTGGCCTTGAACTTGTCGCTGTCGATGGTGAGGCCACTGACCTTCGCGTCGTCGGCGTCGCGCTTGCCGACCTTGCGCGTCGTCACCGTCGTCGTCGTCGTGCCGTCCTTCGTCACCGTCGTTGTCGTCTCCTCGGTGTGACGCCGGTCGCATGCCGCGAGGAACAACGCGGGCACGACGAACGGAACGGCGAGGAGCAGGACGGCGCGGCGCATGATGGTCTCCCAACTGTATTGCCCGTCTATTACACCTGTGCGAGCGATGCGGCAAGTCCCTTGATGGTCCGCGACGACGCGGCATAATGAATTTGACACCGGCGCCGCACATACGTGGCTATGGTGCCGCGCATGACCGACCTCGCCATCGCCGCCGCCACTGTTGTCCTCCTCCGCGACGCCGCGCCCGGCGTCGAACTCCTCCTGCTCGAACGCCACGGCAACACCGCCTTCGCCGGCGGGGCGATGGTGTTTCCCGGCGGTCGGGTCGACCCGGGCGACCTCGCGGTGTTCGGCGACCCGCGCCTCGCGATCGGCTTTGCCGGGCTCGATCCGGTCGACGCGGCGGCGCGGGTCGCGGCGGCGCGCGAGACCTTCGAGGAAGCCGACGTGCTGCTCAGCACCGGCCGCGCCATCGACCCCGACGTCCGCGCCGACTGGCGCGCGCGGCTGAATGCCGACGCGGCCCCCTACGGCGACTTCCTCGCCGCGACCGGCCACATCCTCGACGCCGCGACGCTCGTGCCGTTCGCGCACTGGGTACCTCCCGCTGCCGCGAAGATCGCCCGCCGGTTCGACACGCGGTTCTACCTCGCCACCCTGCCGCCCGGCGAAACCGTCACCCCCGACGGCTACGAAGCCGTCGCCGCGCACTGGACGACCGCTGCCACCGCCGTAACCCGCGCCGAGGCGGGCGAAATCGGACTCGTCTTCCCGACGCGGCGCAATCTCGAACGCCTCGCGCAATACGCCGACGTGGCGACCCTCCTCGCAGCGTCGCGCGCGCGCGCAGGAACCCGCATCGAACCCGCAATGATCGAACGCGACGGCGCGATGTGGCTCACGATTCCGCCAGGCTGCGACTATCCGGTGACCGAAGAACGCCTCGACGCGGCGCGGCGCGAGTAACCGCTACTGAATGCACCCGCGCGGCGCGTTAGCCTCCGCGATCGAGCGAACCGGCAACACGACCGGGCGCGACCCGCGTTCCCAAGGGTACGAAAGCTGGCCGGCGAGCGCATTGCCTTGAATCCTGCCCTTGAAACGGACCGTGTCCCCGGCATGACCACGTGAAGTGCGCGCCACGAAGGCAAGGCGACCCGTCTTCGCTTCGAATGTGGCGTCTGCCACCACCGGCATCATCAGCGATCCCTCCGACCAGCTGATCGTCACGGGGGGGTGCCACCCCCGCCCGGCGACGGTCACGACCGTCCCGGCAACATCGCCACTTTGAAGCTCGACGCAAGTGTCGGCGTAGGTGACCGCGCGCGCCGATCCTGCGACCGACAGCGTCGCGACGGCCGCCGCCATGAGAAATGCCGCCCCGTTCAATCCGGCGGCCCCCCCGCGCACGCGGCAGCGGCGAAGTCGGCGAGCAGCCCGCGCTTGATAAAGGCATGAAGCGTCGCGTTCGTCGGGCACGACAGGCCATCGCGACCCGCACATAAGGGACCGGCGCGATTGACCGCCGCTAGCCGCCGCCGCTGCGAGTACGATAACGTGCCGATAAAATCCTCCTGCCGCCCATCGAGATCGGCGGGCGAGATCAGCCGCAGGGTCGCCGTCGGGCAGATCGCATCGGTCGCCTGATAAAACGCCGTGAAGGCAGGGGAGTCGAGCGTCTGGGTACGCGCCGGGGCGGCGGCGGCAACGATGGCGAGGGCGATCCCGATCAATCCGCGTCTCCCGGCAAAGGCGAGGATGTGCGCCAATCATCTTCTCGCTGATCGCCCGGTTGTAAGAGCCCGAGGGTGCCGACGTTACTCGTTCCCCTTAAACCCGCTCGACGGTGCGGGCTCCATCCCCCGCCCCGGCTGGGTATTCGACGCCGGGTCGCTCGCCGGGAACGTCTCGTCGAGTTCGATGTCGAGCTTGGCGTCGGGGTCGGTCGGGTCGCGCTTGAGCGCGGGCATGTGGTCGGCGTCGTGCGCTTCGCGGTGCTCGGGCTGGGCGGGTGTGGCGGCGTGGGCGAGCGGGCGCGGATCGTTGGTCATGGTCGGTCTCCCAGATGCGCCCCTTCTACGCATCGGCGTCGCACCCGTTCCGATTGCCGACCGATCGCTTGCCGCAACGCTGCCGTCACCCTACCTTTCAGGGCTGGCGTTCGCCGAACAAATCTGGAACAAACGATTTCATGCTGACCCACATCCAAGTGCGCGGCGCGCGCGAGCACAACCTCAAGAACGTCGATATCGACCTGCCGCGCGACGCGCTGGTGGTCATCACCGGCCTGTCGGGGTCGGGCAAGTCGAGCCTCGCGTTCGACACGATCTACGCCGAGGGCCAGCGGCGCTACGTCGAATCGCTGTCCGCCTACGCGCGCCAGTTCCTCGAACTGATGCAGAAGCCCGACGTCGACCATATCGAGGGCCTGTCGCCGGCGATCAGCATCGAGCAGAAGACGACGAGCAAGAACCCGCGCTCGACCGTCGCCACCGTCACCGAGATCTACGACTATATGCGCCTGTTGTGGGCGCGGATCGGCGTGCCGTACTCCCCCGCGACCGGCCTGCCGATCACCGCGCAGACCGTCAGCCAGATGGTCGACCGCGTCATGACCCTGCCCGAGGGGACGCGCCTCCTCCTGCTCGCGCCGATCGTCCGCGGGCGCAAGGGCGAGTATCGGAAGGAACTCGCCCAGTTGCAGAAGGACGGCTACAGCCGCGTCAAGATCGACGGCACCGCGGTAGAAATCGCCGACGCCCCCGCGCTCGACAAGAAATACAAGCACGACATCGACGTCGTCGTCGACCGCATCGTCGTCCGCGACGGGATCGAGGCGCGGCTCGCCGAGAGTTTCGAGGCGGCGTTGAAGCTCGCCGACGGCCTCGCGATCGCCGAATACGCCGACGCTCCGCTCACCCCCGACGGCGAGCATGTCGCGGTTCGCGCCGACCATCCGCCCGAACCCGAACGC
>JBBSFF010000170.1:0-5397 GCA_038238995.1 Sphingomonadales bacterium | reverse complement strand
TAACTGGGATCCGAAGCTGAAGACCGCGATCAGCGACCTGGAGGTCGAGTTCCGTGAGATCGACGGCATGATGTGGCACTTCCGCTATCCGCTCGAGGACGGCAGCGGCTATATCGCCATTGCCACGACCCGCCCCGAAACGATCCTCGGCGACGGCGCGGTCGCGGTGAACCCCGACGACGAGCGCTACAAGCACCTCGTCGGCAAGCGCTGCCTGCTGCCTATCGTCAACCGCTCCATCCCGATCATCGCCGATAGCTATGTCGAGGCGGACTTCGGCTCTGGCGCGGTCAAGATCACCGCGGCGCACGACGTCAACGACTATGCGATCTACCAGCGCCACCCCGACGCCGGCATCCCGCTGATCAACCTGATGAACCCCGACGCGACGATGTCCGACGCGTGTCCCGAAGCGTATCGCGGACTGACGCGCGAGGCGGCGCGGGCGAAGGTCGTCGCCGATTTCGACGCGCTGGGGCTGCTCGACAAGGTCGAGCCTCATAAGCATCAGGTGCCGTACGGCGACCGGTCGGGGGTGGTGATCGAGCCGTATCTGACCGACCAATGGTACGTCGACGCCGCGACGCTGGCGAAACCCGCGATCGAGGCGGTGCGGACGGGCAAGACCAGGTTCGTACCGGCGAACTGGGACAAGACGTATTTCAACTGGATGGAGAACATCCAGCCGTGGTGCGTGTCGCGCCAGATCGTCTGGGGGCACCGGATTCCGGCGTGGTATGGGCCGGCGATCATCGAGGGCAAGCTAACGGGAGCGGAGCAGCACATCTTTGCCGCCGAGAATGAGTTTGAAGCGCGAGCTCAAGCACTAGACTATTATTCGCAGGCGCTTCCGACCCGTATCATTCAGGTTGTAAATAGCGAACAAGACGCTTGGCGTTATACTTGGGTACCTACCACTGACGAGAATCGCCAAACAGCTACTGGCGAAGTAATTCACCTATACCGAGATACAGACGTCCTCGACACCTGGTTCTCGTCCGCCCTCTGGCCGTTCGGCACGCTCGGCTGGCCCGAGGCGACGCCCGAGGTATCGCGCTACTACCCCGGCGACGTCCTCGTCACCGGGTTCGACATCATCTTCTTCTGGGTCGCGCGGATGATGATGCAGGGCATCCATTTCATGGGTGAGGTGCCCTTCGCCACCGTCTATTGCCACGGCCTCGTCCGCGACGCGAAGGGCGCGAAGATGTCGAAGTCGCGCGGCAACACGATCGACCCGCTCGTCCTGATCGACAAATACGGGGCGGACGCGCTGCGCTTCACGCTGACCGCGATGGAGAGCCAGGGACGCGACATCAAGCTCGACGAGAAGCGCGTCGAGGGCTACCGCAACTTCGCGACCAAGCTGTGGAACGCCGCGCGCTTCTGCCAGTCGAACGGGATTGCCGGGAGCACCTCGGCCACCCCGCCGCCCGCCAACGCCCCTGTCAACCGCTGGATTATCGGCGAGGTCGTCCGCACCGCCACCGCGCTCGACGCCGCGATCGCGGCGTTCCGCTTCGACGGCTATGCCGAGACCGCGTACCAGTTCGTCTGGAGCCGGTTCTGCGACTGGTATCTCGAACTGACCAAGCCGTTGTTGGTGGAGGGAGCCGATGCCGCCGTCGCCGCCGAGACGCGCGCCGTCACCGGCTGGGCGCTCGATCAGATTCTCGTCATGCTCCACCCGGTGATGCCGTTCCTGACCGAGGAGTTGTGGCACAGACTGGGACACCGCGACCACGACCTGATCGTTGCGGCGTGGCCGGTGACCGATGCTGCCCTGATCGATGCCGAGGCCAGGGCTGATATCGACTGGCTGATCGGGCTGGTCACCGAGGTTCGCTCGGCGCGGAACGAGCTCAACATTCCGCCGGGGGCCAAACTCGACTTCGAGTTGCAGAACGCGAGCGCCGCGACTGCCGCCCGACACGCGCGCAATGCAGCAGCGATCGAACGGCTCGCGCGGATCGTCCACAGCGCGGGCGCGACCGTCGAGACCGCGCGAATGCAGGTCGTCGACGGCGAGGCCGTGATCTCGATCCCGCTCGGCGGCGTCATCGACCTCGCCGCCGAGCGCGCCCGCCTCGAAAAAAACGCCGCCGCCGCCGAGAAGGATCGCGACGCGCTGACCGCACGGCTCGCGTCGCCGGGGTTCGTCGACAAGGCGGCTCCGCCTGCAGTCGACAAGGCGCGCGCCGACCTCGCGGCGCGGTGCGCGGAGGCCGAGCGGCTGCGGGCGGCGCTGGCGCGGCTCGGCTGAACCGGGCGATCGTCCGATGATGTACCCGAACTGGACGGTGCGGCGTTGATGCCGCAGGTCATCGCGACCCGGGATTTCAGATCATGACGCTCAAGCACCTCGCGTTCGCCACGGTCGCCGTCGTTGCATTCGCCGGAACCGCACACGCCGCCGACCCGATGGTCCGCGCCGGCACGGTAACGATCGACGAGGCGCAGTTCGGCTTCCTCATCGGCGGGAGCACCGGCGGCGGGGTCCTCCACTTCCAGGGCCACAGCTATCCGTTCAAGGTCGGCGGAATCTCGATCGGCGACATCGGCGGATCGAAGGTCAAGGGCTACGGCGCCGTCTACAACCTGAAGACGCTCGGCGATTTCGCGGGCACCTTCTCGAAGCTCGATGCGAGCGCGACGCTGGTCAAGGGGTCAGGCGCGCTTCGCCTGAAGAACGAGCACGGCGTCGTTCTCGACCTCGACACGACGTCGAAGGGGCTCCAGCTCAGTGCCGGTGCCGGCGGCGTCAAGGTGACCCTGAAGTAGCAGTCGGGCTGCGGCGAATCGATGAGCAACAGCGTACATCCGTGCTAGGCTGTCGCATCAACGAGGGGCACGGGTTATGCGGAAGATGAAATACGCGGTCGCCGCGGTGGCGATGACGATGCTGACCGCCGCGACTGGGCAGCCCGACCTGCGACTGCCGTCGGCGACGATAACGATCGACGAGCGGCAGTTCGGGTTCCTGGTCGGCGGCAGCGTCGGCGGCGGGTCGCTCCAGTTCGGCGACACGCTGTATCCGTTCAAGATCGGCGGGGTCTCGTTCGGCGACATCGGCGCGTCGCACGTCCGCGGTTTCGGTCGGGTATTCAACCTGACGCGGGTCGACGACTTCGCGGGGACCTATACCCGCGTCGCCGCGAGCGCGACGATCGTCAACGGCTCGGGGCTGCTGCGGCTGCGCAACAAGCGCGGCGTCGTCATCGAGCTCGATACGACGTCGAAGGGGCTCCAGCTCAGCGCCGGGGCGGGCGGCGTCAAGATCACGATGCGCTGAGGAAGGCGATCAGCCCGCGTTCGGCGGCGCTGAGATATTTGGTCGGGCGCGGCAGGATCGCGCCCGCTAGTTCGTCGGCCCGACCGTCGTTGACGGTCGCGATCAGCGCCGGGTGAACGTAACTTTTGCGGCTGATCGCCGGGGTGTTGCCGAGCGCCGCCGCGACGGGTTCGAGCATTTCCTTGAGCGTCGCCGCACCGTCGCGGATCGCCGTGAAGGCGATCACGCTCGCCCCCCAAGTGCGGAAATGCTTGGCGGAAAACCCTTCGCCCATTGCGTCGCGGATGTAGGTGTTGACGTCGGCCGAGCCGATGCGGTGCGGTTCGCCGTCGTCGTCGAGGTACTGGAACAGCGCCTGGCCGGGCAGGTCGTGGCACCGGCGGACGATCTTCGCCAGCGCCGCGTCGGCGATGACAACGCGCTGCATCTTGCCCGACTTGCCGCGATATTCGAGCTTGACCCGGCTGCCGCGCACCGCGCTGTGTTCGGTCAATAGGGTCGTCGCGCCGTAGCTTTCGTTTTCGTTGGCATAGACGTCGTTGCCGACGCGGACGTGGCCCGAATCGAGCAGCCGGACGACGGCGGCAAGCACCTTGGTCCGCCCGAGCCCGCGCGCGGCGATGTCGCGTTCGACCGCCGCGCGCAGTTTCGGCAGCGCCTCGCCAAAGCCGCCGCAGCGGTCGTACTTGTCAGCCTCGCGCGCTTGCCGGAAGCCCTCGTGATAGCGGTATTGCTTGCGTCCTTTGGCATCGTAGCCGATCGCCTGAAGGTGGCCGGTCGGGTCGGGACAAAACCAGACGCGGGCATAAGCGGGCGGCACGCCGAGCTTGTTGAGGCGGGCGATCTCGTCGATCGCGGCGATCCGCGTCCCGTCGACTCCGAAATAATGCCAGTGCTTGCCGCGTTTGCGCCGGGTGATCCCGGGTTCGCTGGTATCGACGTAGGTGAGCGAGGTAGGCACGGGCAGTCGAACGTTACGCGACCGGTACCGGTTCCCGCACGGTCTCGGGGGCGCCACGAACGAGCAACAGATACATCACCGGCGTCACCACCCTCGACAGGAATGTCGACGACACCAGTCCGCCGATCACAACCCACGCCAGCGGCGCGTACAGCCCCGACCCCGACAGCGCGAGCGGCAGCAGGCCGCCGATTGCGGTGACCGAGGTCAGCAGCACGGGTAGAAACCGGACCTCGCCGGCGCGCTCGATCGCCGCGCGGAGCGACAGCCCCGAGGTACGCAGCTGGGTTGTGAAGTCGACAAGCAGGATCGAATTCTTGATCTCGATGCCGATCAACGCGATGAATCCGATCACCGCGGTGAAGCTGAGCGAATTGCCCGTCAGGAACAGCGCGACCAGACCGCCGACCATGCCGAGCGGAACGACTCCGGCGACGACGGCGGTCTCGCGAAAGCGGCCGAATTCGACGACGAGCACACCGAGAATGCCGAACACCGTCAGCGCGACGATCGGGCCGAGCCCGCCGAACGCCTTCTGGCTCGCCTCCGCCTCGCCGCCGGTGACGAAGACGAAGCCGGGGGGCAGTTTTACCTGCTTCGCCAGCGCGGCAAAAACGGCATCGTTGACCTTGGCGGTGAGATATCCGGGGGCGATCTGCGCGGCGACGCTGACCGATCGTTGCTGGCGGTCGCGGTCGATCAGCGCGGGGGCGCTCGTCAGGTGTGGTGCGCTGATCTCGCGGAGCGGCACCGCGCCGCCGCTCGTCGAGGGGATATAGATCTGCCCGAGCGCCGACACTGGCTGGCGGACGTCGAGCGGCAGGCGGACGACGACGTTGTAGCTATCGCCTTCGAGGTCGCGGAAGCGCCCTGCCACTTCGCCGGCGAGCGCGAGCCGGACCGCGCGTCGCGCCGCGCCGGGCGGCACCCCGAGCAGCGCCGCCTTGCCCGCGTCGAGGCCGAGGTCGAGCGTCGTCCGGTCGACCGCGACAGGGTTGACGATGTCGCGCGTGCCCGGAATGCCGCGCATGACGCGTTCGACCTGCGTCGCGAGCGTGCCAAGCGTCGCCAATTCAGGGCCACGAATGCCGACCGCGATCGGCGCGCTGACCGGCTGACCGTTCTGGAAGATCTTGACGGTAAT
>JBBSFF010000169.1:0-5414 GCA_038238995.1 Sphingomonadales bacterium | reverse complement strand
TGTCGGCGGTCAGCCGGTACGCGTCGCGGTTGATCTCGACCTTGCCGGTCGCGGTGACGACCTGCGCGTCGTCCGAATATTCCATTGCGTCGGCGGCGAAGTCGACCAAGTCGCCGGGCTTGGCGAGGTCGCCGGTCGCGTCAAGCAGCGTCGCCTGCTCGGGCACGCCGGGCGGCACGGCGACCGTCGCGGGTGCCGGCTTCGCCGCTGCGACCGCGATCGACGGCAGGAAGGCGAGTCCGGCGAGCAGGGCAGGGCGGAGGGGCAAGCTTCACTTTCGCTGGGGACGGCTGGGCGACCCCCGCGTCCATACGGTGGGGGTGCCAAGGTCGCAAGGCGGTGCCGGGGTTTGCGTTGCGCCCGTCGTGGGGCGTAGGGCTGGCAGGTCGATACGTGTCCCCCGCGAGGCCCAGCATGATCATCCACTACGCTCCGACCGCCCCCGCCGCCGTGTCGGGCGCGCTCGTCGTCGTCGTCGTCAAGAACGCCGCCCTGACCGGCGCGGCGCTCGCGCTCGACGGGGTCACCGAAGGGCAGGTCGCGCGGGCGATCGCGGCGGCGCGGTTCGAGGGTGATGCTGCCAGTCTCGTCGAGATCTTCGCGCCGGCGAACTCGCCCGCGACACGCATCCTCGTCGCCGGGCTCGGCAAGCTCGACAAGGCCGACGCGCGCGTCCTCGAAAAGATCGGCGGGGCGATCGCTGCGAAGCTGATCACGAGCGGCGAAAAGAACGTGACGGTCGATCTGACCGGCATCGACGGGCTCGGCTTGCCGCTCGCCGAAGCCGCGGCACGCCTTGCCCACGGCGCGACGCTCCGCGCGTACCGCTTCGACAAGTACCGGACGACGATGAAGGCGGCAGCGAAGCCGACGCTCGAGGCGATGACGATCGTCGGCGCCGACGACAGCGCGCACGCCAGCCTCGCTGCAATCGCCGCCGGGGTCGCGCTGACCCGCGACCTCGTCTCCGAGCCGGCAAACATCATCTACCCCGAAAGCTTCGTCGAGCGTGCCGCCGCCGTCGCCCCGGCCAGGCTCGCGATCGAGGTGCTCGGCGAGGCCGAGATGACCCGGCTCGGCATGGGCGCGCTGCTCGGCGTCAGCCAAGGGTCGGACCGCGAGGCGAAGATCCTCGTCATGCGCTGGAACGGCGGTGGCGACGCGGTCCCGGTCGTCCTCGTCGGCAAGGGTGTGACGTTCGACACCGGCGGCATTTCGCTCAAGCCGCCGCCGGGGATGGAGGATATGAAGTGGGACATGGGTGGGGCGGGGGCGGTGACCGGCGCGCTGCATGCCCTTGCCGCGAGGGACGCAAAGGTCAACGTCATCGGCGTCTGCGGTCTCGTCGAGAACATGCCCGACGGCAAGGCGCAGCGCCCGGGCGACGTCGTCACCAGCATGTCGGGCCAGACGATCGAGGTGATCAATACCGATGCCGAGGGGCGGTTGGTGCTGTGTGACGTGTTGTGGTGGGCGCAGGAGATGTTCAAGCCCGAGGTCATCGTCGACCTCGCGACGCTGACCGGGGCGATGATCGTCAGCCTCGGCCACGAGCACGGTGGGGTGTTCGCCAACGACGACGCGCTCGCGGCGCAGCTGATCGCGGCCGGAGCGGCGGTCGGCGACCCCTTGTGGCGGATGCCGATGGGCGAGGCGTACGACAAGCTGATCGACTCGCCGATCGCCGATATGAAGAACGTCGGCCCGCGGGAGGGCGGCTCGATCACCGCCGCTCAATTCATCGCGCGCTTCATCAAGCCGGGAGTGAAATGGGCACACCTCGACATCGCCGGGATGGTCTGGGCGGCGAAGGACGGTCCGCTGTGGGCGAAGGGTGCGACCGGCTACGGCGTACGGCTGCTCGAAAAGTTCGTCGCGGATAATTTCGAAGGGAAGTGACCGACGTCAACTTCTACCAGCTCGCGGCAAAACCGCTCGACGCCGTGCTGCCGCGATTGCTCGAAAAGGCGGTCGCGGCGGGGTATCGCGCGGTCGTCCGCAGCGCCGACGCCGCCGTGCTGGCACGTCTCGACGCCGCGCTGTGGACCTACGACCCGGCATCGTTCCTGCCGCACGCGATCGACGGCGACCACGCCGCCGCGCAACCGATCCTGCTGACGCGCGGGGAGGGCGCGGCGAACGCCGCCGACCTGCTCGTCGTCGTCGACAGTGTCGTCCCCGGCGACCTCGCCAGCTACCGCCGCGCGCTTTATTTGTTCGACGGCGGCGACGCTGCCGCGCTCGGCCTCGCGCGCCGCCACTGGAAGGCGATCAGCGCGCTCGACGGCGTCACTCCGGTGTATTGGCGCGAAAACGAGCGCGGCGGCTGGGACAAGGCCGCCTAACTTGCCATTCCGCCCGCGCGCCGATAAGGCGGCGGCGCTTTCCCACCCGTTTTGACAACTCCCCCGGAGACCCCATGGCCACCGAACGTACGTTTTCGATCATCAAGCCCGATGCCACCCGTCGCAACCTGACCGGCGCGGTCAACGCGATGATCGAGGCGGCGGGTCTGCGCATCGTCGCGCAGAAGCGGGTCCAGCTGACCAAGGCGCAGGCCGAGGGCTTCTACGCCGTCCATCGCGAGCGCGGCTTCTTCGGCGAACTTGTCGCCTTCATGATTTCGGGCCCGGTCGTCGTCCAGGTCCTCGAAGGCAACAACGCCGTCCTCGGTTACCGCGACATCATGGGCGCGACCAACCCGGCGAACGCCGCCGACGGTACGATCCGCAAGGTCCACGCTGAAAGCATCGAGGCGAACACCGTCCACGGCTCGGACTCCTCCGAAAACGCCGCGATCGAGATCGCATACTTCTTCGCCCAGACCGAAATCACCGGCTGAGCGGCGCCTTTTCCTCGCCGAACCTGCCCGACGCGGCTTTGCCGCGACGCGCTGACTACTAAATCGGCAGCATCGACAGCCGCTTCGGCGCACTCACTCGCCAGCTGCGGGTCAGCCAGTCCTCGATATGTGCCCAGTCGATTTCGCCGGTGTCGAGGCGGATTCCGATCCAGCCCGATGCACCGAAGTAGGCGGGGCGGTAATAGCGGTCGGGGTCGCGTTCGATCAGGCTCCCCTGCTCCTCGACCCCGCTCGCCTTGACGAGTAGCGCAGTGATGCCGTCGCCATGGTGGTCGGCGCTGAAATACGCGAAGAACTTGCCGCCCTCGACGAAGAACCCCGGCGAGCCGTGCGACAGCTTTTCGCGCGCCGCCGGCAGCGCGAGCGCAAGGGTGCGCACCCGTGCGAGGGTAGCCGCCGGACTTGATTCCGCGCCGATCCAATCGGCGATAACCCGCGAATAAAGCTGGTGTTCGGCGACCAGCACCCGCGCCGCGAGCGTCGTCGCCCTGTCGCCGGGTAGCACCGCGACGCGCACCTGCCCGAGGATCGGTCCGTCGTCGAGATCGCGCGTCACGAGGTGGACGGTGCATCCCGTCACCGCCTCGCCCGCCGCCAGCACGGCTTCGTGGACGTCGAGCCCCTTGTGCGCTGGGAGGAGCGAGGGATGGATATTGACCATCCGCCCCGCCCAGCGGCCGACGAAGTCGTCGGACAGCAAGCGCATGTACCCAGCGAGCGCCACATGCGTCGCCCCGGCGCGGCGCAGTTCGGCGTCGATCAGCGCATCGAAGTCGGGGCGCGTCATGCCCCGATGATCGCGCGCGAAGGTTGGCACACCCTCGGCGGCGGCGAGCGTCAGCCCCGCCGCATCGCGGACGTTCGACGCGACGAGGACGATCTCGAACGGACACGCCGCCAGTCGCGACGCGTAGAGCAGCGCCGCCATGTTCGACCCACGCCCGGAAATGAGGACGGCGAGGCGGGCGCGATCAGCCAAGGTGGGTGGCCGCCCACGCGCCCTGCGCATTCCAGATTTCGTCGGCCCCAAAAACGGTGCATCCCTTGTCGCCGGGCTCGACAGTACCAATGACGTGAATGACTTCTCCCGCTTCGCTCAATGTCGATATCAGTTCGGCAACTTGTTCCGCCGCAACGCACAGCACCATGCCAATCCCGCAATTGAACGTCCGCGCCAGTTCGCCCGGCTCGATCCGCCCCTGCGCCTGCAGCCACGCGAACAGCGGCGATTGTGGCCATGCCCCGGCGTCGATCCGGGCATGGCACCCGGGCGGCAGGATGCGCGGCACATTCTCCAGCAGCCCGCCGCCGGTGATGTGCGCGAGCGCATGGACCCCGCCGGGCTTGAGAACCGGTAGCAACGACTTCACGTAAATCCTTGTTGGTTCGAGCAACGCCGAGCCGAGCAGCTGCTCGATATCGAACGGTGCGGGACGGTCGAGCCGTGCTCCGCTGCGCTCGACCAGCTTGCGGATCAACGAGAAGCCGTTCGAATGCGCTCCCGAAGACGCCAGCCCGAGCAGCACGTCGCCCGCGTGGACCCTGTCGCCGGTCAGTTGCTCCCCCCGCTCGACCGCGCCGACCGCAAACCCCGCGAGGTCGTAGTCGCCCGGCGCGTACATCCCCGGCATCTCGGCGGTCTCGCCGCCGATCAGTGCGCATCCGGCGATCGTGCAGCCTTCGGCGATCCCCGCGACGACGCGTGCCGCGACCACGGTGTCGAGCTTCGCGCTGGCGAAATAATCGAGGAAGAACAACGGCTCGGCCCCCTGAACGAGCAGATCGTTGACGCACATCGCGACGAGGTCGATGCCGACCGTGTCGTGCGCGTTCAGCTCGATCGCCAACTTCAGCTTGGTCCCAACGCCGTCGTTCGCCGCGACCAGCAACGGATCGACGAACCCCGCCGCCTTCAAATCGAAGAAACCGCCGAAGCCGCCCAGTTCTGCGTCGGCCCCGCGCCGCGCCGTCGCCCGCGCGAGCGGGGCGATCATCTTGACCAGCGCGTTGCCGGCGGCGATCGACACCCCGGCGTCGGCGTAGGTCATGGGGGCATCGGTTGGCGGCGGGTTGGCGTCCATCGCACCTCCCGTAACGAGTTGCGGCTTGGAATTCGACCCTCCTTCGGCCACAGACGCGGGCGATGGTCCGGTATGCCCTTTTCTGGCTGATAGTGGCGTTCGCCGCGCCGGTGCTCGCCGCGCCGACCGGCCCCGGCGCGTACAAGATCGGCGGGGTCGCGGTCGACGTCGTCGCGGGCAACGCGACCGACGCGCGCGCCAACGCGTATCGCGAGGCCGAGCGGCGCGCGTGGCCGCTGCTCTGGGCGCGGTTGACCGGCGGCGCCCCGACCGCCGCGCCAAAACTCGCCGACGGCGCGATCGAGGCGATGGTCGCCGGCGTCGAGATCGAGCGCGAGCAGTTCTCGCTGACGCGCTACATCGGGCGGCTGGCGGTCGTGTTCGACCGTGACCGCGCGAGCGGCTTCCTCGGCGGTGAGGGCGGGCAGGCCCCGCCGATGCTGCTGATGCCGGTCCTGATCGACGGTGCG
>JBBSFF010000168.1:0-5424 GCA_038238995.1 Sphingomonadales bacterium | reverse complement strand
TCTACACAGACATGACGACACTCTTTCCCTACACGACGCTCTTCCGATCTAATCGCAACATTTTGATCCGCGACGAGGCGATGGGCAGCGGCACCGTCAACGCCGCCCCGGTCTATCCGCGCGAGATCGTCCAGCGCGCGCTCGAACTCGGGGCATCGGGAATGATCCTCGTGCATAATCACCCGAGCGGTGATCCCAGCCCGAGCCGCGAAGACATCGCGATGACCAAATCGGTTATCGAGGCGGGGCGTCACCTTGGACTGGTGGTCCACGATCATGTCATCGTCGGCAAGTCCGGACACGCCAGTTTTCGCGCTTTAGGGCTGCTTTAGGGTCCGCACCGCGGCCCGCACCAGACCCCGCACAACGCCGCGCCATGATCCGCAACCCCCGGCACCAAACCACGCTCGAAACCGGGCGGCGCGCCTGCGTCGCCCGGTTTCGTCCGGCCAAACCTACTGCGGCGGTGCCGGCGGCGGCGGCGGGGCCGGCGGCGTCATCGTGTCGCCGCCCGCAGGCATCGCGGGCGTCGGGCTCGCCATCGGCGCGGCGTCTGACATTGGCGCGGCGGGAGCGGCGGGGGCCATCGGCATCGCGCCGGGGGCCATCGGCGCTGCGGTTGCACCGGTACCCGCCTGCGCGAGCGATTTCTCGTTGAGCGCCTTGGTTTCGGCCGACGTACTCGGCGCGCGGGTTTTGTGATGCGTCGGGGCGGCGGCGGCCGATGCGGCGACCGCAACGGCAGCGATCACGGCGAGAACAGGCTTCGATTTCATCCTCTATCTCCTTGAGAATAATGCTTCAGGGCCCACCCCGTTCACTGCCTCAACGTCGACACCGGCGATGGGTTGCCGACCCCGGCGCGCGAGGCGACGGACTGCCCGCGCGAGCCGACGAGCCGAGCGTGAGGCGACTATTGCGGGGCGGGGTTGGTCGTCGGCGTCGTCGCCATTGTCCCGCTCGTCGTCGGCATCGTGCCGATCGTGCCGGTGACGCCGGGGATCGTCGCCGCGCCGGGTGCGAGCGTCCCGACGCGCCCGTCGCCGATTGCTCCCGCGGTCGCCGCGCCGATCGGCGGGGCCACTCCGATTGACGACTGCGGCAGGGCGGGCGACAGCGCCGATCCCGGGGCCATCGCGTTGCCGAGCCCCGATGGCGTGGTCCCGATCAGACCGCCGGGAGGGGCATAGGGCAAGGGCGGCGACATCCCGACACTGCCCCCGACGATGCCCCCCGCCGGGGTCTGCGCGGCAGCGAGCCCGGGGGCGAAAACGGCGACGAGCGCCGCCAGCGTCGCGCGATGGATCATGACGACCTCCGACCGTGAAGCGGGTCAAACGGGCCGGGCGACGATCCGGGTCCACGCCGGGCTGCGTTGGCGGCGCGCCCCGCCGCGTGCTACGCGCCGCAGCCTGACCCGGAGCCGCCTGCATGATCCCCCGCTATTCCCGCCCCGACATGGTCGCGATCTGGGAACCCGCGACCCGCTTCCAGATCTGGTTCGAGATCGAGGCGCACGCGATGGATGCGCTCGCCGAATTGGGCGTGATCCCCGCCGACGCGGCGGCGGCGATGTGGGCGAAGGGCAAGTTCGAGGTCGAACGGATCGACGCGATCGAGCGCGAGACCAAACACGACGTCATCGCCTTCCTGACCAACCTCGCCGAGCACGTCGGCGAACCGGCGCGCTTCGTCCACCAGGGGATGACGAGTTCGGACGTCCTCGATACCTGCCTTGGGGTCCAACTGGCGCGCGCCGCCAACCTGATGATCGCCGATGTCGACGCGTTGCTCGTCGTCCTCAAGCGCCGGGCGGTCGAATTCAAGATAACCCCGACGATCGGGCGCAGCCATGGCATCCACGCCGAGCCGACGACCTTCGGCTTGAAGCTCGCGCAGGCGTACGCCGAGTTCGCCCGCTGCCGCGACCGGCTGATCGCCGCGCGCGCCGAGGTCGCGACGTGCGCGATCTCCGGCGCGGTCGGCACCTTCGCCAACGTCGATCCGTTCGTCGAGGCGTGGGTCGCCAAAGCGATGGGGCTGACGGTCGAGCCGATCAGCACGCAGGTCATCCCGCGCGACCGCCACGCGATGTATTTCGCCACGCTCGGCGTCGTCGCCGGCTGCGTCGAGCGGCTCGCAACCGAGGTCCGCCACCTCCAACGGACCGAGGTGCTCGAGGCCGAGGAGTATTTCGCGCCGGGGCAGAAGGGGTCGAGCGCGATGCCGCACAAGCGCAACCCGGTCCTGACCGAGAACCTCACCGGCCTCGCGCGGCTGGTCCGCGGCATGGTCACACCCGCGCTCGAGAACATCGCGCTGTGGCACGAGCGCGATATCAGCCATTCGTCGGTCGAGCGGATGATCGGCCCCGACGCGACGGTGACGCTCGACTTCGCGCTCGTCCGGCTGACCGGGGTGATCGACAAATTGCTCGTCTATCCCGACCGGATGCTCGCCAATCTGAACAAGATGGGCGGGCTGATCCATTCGCAGCGCGTCCTGCTCGCGCTGACGCAGGCCGGGGCGAGCCGCGAGGCGGCATACGGCCTCGTCCAGCGCAACGCGATGCAGGTGTGGCAGGCCGACGGGCAGCTGCAATTGCTCGACCTGCTCAGGGCCGACGCCGACGTGACGCGCTGGCTGTCGGAGGCGCAGCTCGAACCGCTGTTCGACCTTGGCTATCACCTCAAGCACGTCGACACGATCTTCGCGCGGGTGTTCGGTCCCTAGAAGCGGACGACGCCGCGCACCGCGAGCGCGTTGAACCCGGGATTGAGCGACCCGGCGAGGTGGGCGTGGCTGAGGTGGACATAGCTCGCCTCGACCGCGAACGGGCCGACGAGGCGGGCACCGATGCTGAGTTCGGGCTCGAACAGGACTTGGCTGCCGAGGTACAGCCGGTCGGCGCGGACCGGGATATGCGCCGCCGACCCGTCCTGCACCGCCGCGCCGATGCCGGGGGCGAGGTAGACGCCGGTCAGCGGCAGGGCGAAACGCAGGCTGACGCCCGCCGCGGCAAAGTCGAGCCCGCCGCGCGTGTTGACCGAACCGAGGACGTGGCCACGCAACTCGGCGGTCAGGACCCGTGCCCATGGCGCGCTGCGGAGCCCGAACTCGACGTCAGCGGCGCGTTCGGCGCAGCAGCCGCTGAAGCCGAAATCGATGTTGTGCGTCGCAACCCCAACGAACGCCTCGGCGGCGGGGGCGGCCGCGGGCGCGCTCAGCAGCGCGGCGGTGGCGATCCGGCGAAGCATGCGACCCTCCGATCGGGCCCGCGGGTACCCGATTCGGCGCGGGCGGGCAAACGCAGCGGGGGAATGCGCCCGCCCGGCGCGTCATGACGGTGGTCGCCCGGGTTGACCATCGCGACGGGAAGCGGTCACTACGCCGATGATAAGGATCGTTGCCGTTCTTCTCGGGCCTGGGCTCGTGCTCGGCCTTGCCGCGTGCGCGCCGTCGCCGGCGGGTCCGCATTCGTGCGCCGATCTGCACCGCGCGACGATGGCGTCGATCCCGGCGGGGGATTTCATCATGGGCGAGGACCCGCGCGAGCGCGAGGAGGGGCCGCCGCGGCGCGTCCATGTCGCGGCGTTCCAGATCGACCGCCACGAACTGACCAACGCCGAATTCGCCGCCTTCGTCCGCGCCACCGGCTACCGGACGCTCGCCGAGCGCACGCCGCCGCTCCTGCCCGAAGCGCCGCCGGAGATGCGCCAGCCGGGGTCGGCGGTCTTCGCGGTCCCGTCCGACACCGACCCGCGCTGGTGGCGCTGGGTCGTCGGCGCGATGTGGCGACACCCGTCGGGGCCGGGCGAATCGATCGCGGGCAAGGATGCGACGCCGGTCGTCCAGATCGCCTTCGATGACGCCGCGGCGTATGCGCGCTGGGCGGGCAAGGCGCTGCCGACCGAAGCGCAGTGGGAATATGCCGCGCGCGCCGGGGCACCCGCCGTGCCCGAACCGCTCGACGACCACGGCGCGCCGCAAGCCAATTACTATCAGGGCGTCTTCCCGGTGAAGGACCTTGGCACCGACGGCTTCACCGGCCGTGCCCCGGTCGGCTGCTTCAAGCCCAACAGCTTCGGCTTGTACGACATGATCGGCAACGTCTGGGAATGGACCCGCGATGCCGCCGGGGTCGACGTCCGGATAATCAAGGGCGGGTCGTATCTGTGCGCGGCGAATTACTGCGCGCGCTACCGCCCGGCCGCGCGGCAGTTTCAGGAACGCGGCCTCGGCACCGACCATATCGGCGTCCGCTTTGTCCGCGACGTCGCGCATTGACCATTGCCCGGGGATGCGACACCATCCCCGCCAATAACGATTCCCGGGGAGTGATCATGGACGTTCTGCGGACCCCCGACGCACGCTTCGACAGCCTCGACGGCTATGCCTTCGCGCCGCATTATGCGACGATCACCGCCGACGACGGCACGCCGCTGCGGATCCATTCGATCGACGAGGGGCCGCGCGACGCCGCCCCGGTCCTGCTGATGCACGGCGAGCCGAGCTGGTCATATCTGTACCGCAAGTTCGTGTCCCCGCTGGTCGCGGCGGGGCACCGCGTCGTCGCCCCCGACCTGATCGGCTTCGGGCGGTCGGACAAGCCGGCGGCGCGGACCGACTATACCTACGAACGCCACGTCGACTGGATGGCGCAATGGTTGAAGCGCGTCGATCTCTACGACATCACGCTGTTCTGCCAGGACTGGGGCGGGCTGATCGGGTTGCGCCTCGTCGCGATGTTCCCGGAGCGCTTCGCCCGGCTCGTCATCGCCAACACCGGGCTGCCGATCGGCACCGGCTTTTCGGCGGGCTTCGACGCGTGGCTAAAGTTCAGCCAGGCGGTCCCCGAATTCCCCGTCGGCGTGATCGTCAACGGCGGCTGCGAGCGCGTCCTCACCCCGGCCGAGATCGCCGCCTACGACGCGCCATTTCCCGACGAAAGCTACAAGGAGGGCGCGCGCCAGTTCCCGATACTCGTGCCGATCACCCCCGAGCATGCCTCGGTCGCGGAGAACAAGGCGGCGTGGGAAGTGCTCGGGCGCTTCGACAAGCCGGTTCTCACCTGCTTCTCCGATAAGGACGCGGTGACCGCGGGGGGTCAGAAGCCGTTCATCGACCGCGTTCCCGGCGCGAAGGGTCAGCCGCATACGATCATCGCGGGCGGCGGCCATTTCCTCCAGGAAGACGCCCCCGACCAGCTCGTCGGGCTGATCGATACCTTCATCAAGGTCTGACCAGCATGGACGTCGTCAACCAGCTCATGCCGTCGCCCGCGCTGGCGCAGCCCTTCTTCTTCGGCGACGGGGTCGCCGACCACGGCCCGATGGTCATGGTCAACCTGCTCAAGTTCAAGCCGAAGGCCGACTATGCCGACGGCTCGGACGCCGACCTGTCGGGCATGGACGCCTATCTGCG
>JBBSFF010000167.1:0-5434 GCA_038238995.1 Sphingomonadales bacterium | reverse complement strand
GAGCTCGACCCCGCCGCCGCGTTGCCCGGACCGCCGCCGCCGGTTCCCGCCGGGCTGCCGTCGGACCTGCTTCGCCGTCGCCCCGATATCCGCGCCGCCGAGCGCCAGCTCGCCGCCGCGACCGCCGATGTCGGGGTCGCGACCGCCGATCTGTATCCCAAGTTCAACCTGATGGGCATGGCCGAACTGATCTCGACCGGCCTCGCGACGCTGTTTGAGCGGAACTCGATCCAGACCAACGCCAACGCCGCAGTGACGCTGCCGATCTTCGACGGCGGGCGGCGCCGCGGGGTGATCGCCGAACGCGAGGCGAGCCGGGCCGAAGCGTTGCTGACGTACAAGAAGACCGTCGTCGTCGCGGTGCAGGACGTCGAAGACGCGCTCGCCGACTATAATGCCGAACTGCGGCGCAACGCCGAACTTCGCCGCGGCGTCGGCCTCGCCGACCGCGCGACGCACCTCGCGCAGGTCGGCTTCACCACCGGGCTGACCGATTTCCAGCCAGTCCTCGACGCACAGGGGCCGGGGCTGGCGAACCGCAACAGCCTCGCCCAGTCCGACGCGATGCTGCTGACCGATCTCGCGCGGCTGTACAAGGCGCTCGGCGGGGGCTGGGAAGCCGCCGCTTGACGCTCCTACTGCGGCGCGTCGGCCATCACCCCGCCCTCGCCCATAGCCTGCCGCCGGTTCGCTTCGCGCGCGGTCTGCGGCTTGACGAAGATCGCCGAGACTTCGGGGTGCGCATGGCGGATGCGGCGTTCGAGATCGACCACCGCCGCCTCGATCGCGGGAGTTTGCAACGCATCGTCGAATTCGAGGCTGAGGGTGACGACGACATGATCGGGTGACAGCTGGATCGTGACGATCCCGTTCGCCCGCCCGACCCCGGCGGTGTCGTGCGCCAGCCCGAGGACCGATGCGCTGAGCGCGGGGTCGGCGCGCTCGCCGATCAGCAGCGCCTTCGATTCGCGCGCGAGCAACGCAGCGACGACCGCGAGGATCGCCCCGATCACGAGGCTCGCCGCGCCGTCCCAGCGCGGATCGCTGGTCGCCAGCGCGAGGCCGGTGCCCGCAGCGGCGACGGCGATGCCGAGCAACGCCGCCGAATCTTCGAATAAGACCATGAACGATGGTGGGTCCTTCGATTCGCGGAATGCCGCCCAGATCGTCAGGCCACCCTGCTTCGACCGGAACTCGCGGAAGGCGATCGCCCACGACGCGCCTTCGAACAGCCCCGCGACGCCGAGGACGATGAACACGGTGCGCGGCGATTCGATCGGCGTCGGCGCGCGCAGGTGGGCGATGCCCTCGTACACCGACACGCCCGCGCCGACCGCGAAGATCAGCAGCGCGACGACGAAGCTCCAGAAATACAGCTCGCGGCCATAGCCGAGCGGGTGTTCGGCGTCGGGCTTTCGCCGCGCGCGCGCCATCCCGTAGAGGAGCAGCACCTCGTTGATCGTGTCGACAAGGCTGTGGACCCCTTCGGACAGCATTGCCGACGACCCGCTGACCGCCGCCGCGCCGAACTTGACGATGGCGATCGCGAAATTGCCCGCGAGCGCCGCCCAGACGACGCGATTATTGGCCGACTTCACGCCACCCAGTGGATGTCGAACGCGAGCTCGGTCCCCGCGAGCAGCCGCCCGACCGGGAGCGTCGATTTCGCCCCGTCCTCGAGCGCGGTTTCGAGCGCCGCCTTCGCCGCCGTGCCCTGGCATGCCACCGACAGCGCGCGCGCCGCCATCAGCGTCGCCTTCGTCAGCGTCACACGTCCTTCGCCTACGGGCGGCTTTACCCCGATCGCCTTGCACGTCGCCGGCGCGGCAATCGCCGCATCGAGGTCGGGGCCGGCGACAAGCGCACCGGTGCCGCCATCGGCATCGACCACCAGCCACGCGAGGTCTAGCGGCCACTTCATCGCGCCGAGCCGCTCGTCGGCGTCGAGCCCGGCCTTCTTATACTCGGCCTTCGCGTCGCCGATCAGCGGGATCACGCGCGCGCCGATCGGCAGGAAGGCGCGCGCAAGCATGCCGACAGTGCTCGCGGCGTCGGTAGGGGCGACGAGCCGGTCGTCGGTCGGCAGGATCGTCACCCGCTTCCAGTTGAGTTTGGCCTTCGCCAGCCGCGCATAGACCGGCCCCGGCAACGCCCCGCCCGGCAGCGCGATCAGCGCGTCGCCGCGCGCGTCCAATGCGCTGTCGATGATGAATTCGATGTCGGACGCTACCGCGTCGAACAGCTCGTCGGCGTCGTCATAGTCCCACCATTCGGCTTCGATCATTGGGTCGCGTGCTCCGGTTTTTCATCCAACGCGCGATACCTCGCTTCGGTCGCCGCCATATAGTCGCGTGTGATCGGCAGCGCGTCGCGCTTGCGCGTCAACTGTATCTGGACGTTGACGTGGCCGTCGTTGCGGAACGCCGCGATCGCCGCCGACAGGTAGAATTGCCACATTCGGAAAAAACGCGCGTCGTACAGCGCGACGATCCTGTCCTCGGCCGCTACCGCGCGGGCGTACCATTCCTCGAGCGTCAACGCGTAATGCAGCCGCAGCACCTCGATATCGGTGATCCACAGCCACGCGCGCTCGACCGCAGGGGTGATCTGCGACAGCGCCGGGGCATAGCCGCCGGGGAAGATATACTTCGCGGTCCACGGATCGGTCGCGCCGGGGCCGTCGGCGCGCGCGATCGAATGGATCAGCGCGACACCGTCGGGGGTCAGCAGCGAATGCACCTTGTCGAAGAACTGGCGGTAGTGCGGCAGCCCGACGTGTTCGAACATGCCGACCGAGACGATCCGGTCGAACTGGCCCGACAGCGCGCGATAGTCGATCAGCTCGAAGCGGACGTGGTCCGATACCCCGGCGTCGGACGCGCGGCGGCGGGCGACCTTCAACTGCTCCTCCGACAGGGTCACGCCGGTGACATCGACCCCGGCGACGCGGTGGAGGTACAGCGCCATCCCGCCCCAGCCGCAGCCGATGTCGAGCACGCGCTGGCCGGGGTGGAGGTCGAGTTTGGCGGCGATATGCGCCTTCTTGTGGCTTTGCGCGGTTTCGAGCGTGTCGTCGGCGTGATCGTAATAGGCGCACGAATACTGTCGGTCGGCGTCGAGGAACAGGTCGTACAGCCGGTCGGACAGGTCGTAGTGGTGCGCGACGTTGCGCTTCGCCCGGCGGCTGAAATTGATCTGGTCGAGCTTCGCCGCGATCGCCGCCTGCCGCCACAGCCCGAGGCGGACGGGATTGTCGCGGTCCCAGCGGACGTTGTGGGTGACGAGGTGGACGAGATCCTTGATGTCGCCGTCGACCATGATCAGCGTGCCGTTCATATACCCTTCGCCCGCGCCGATCGCCGGGCCCATCGCAATCGCGCGCGCGGTCGCGGCGTCGGTCATGCGGAACGTCACCGGGCGGATCGTCGCCGACGGACTGCCGAAGCGGTGGACCGTGCCGGACGCGTCGACGATCGTCAGATCGCCGTCGCGGATCATCTTGTTGAACAGCCGAGTGAGCAGGAACATGTGCGACCTTTGCCAAATCCATCGTCGGCGGGATAGCGGGAGATGACGGCGGATCGTCGTTCGGCGGCGCAGAAGGTCCGGTTACGCCACGCGACGGACCCGGTTGCACACATTAATAATTAGTTAGGTAATATCTCGACTTTGCCCTATACGAGCCGGGGGTGCGGACATGCGATTCGGATGGCTCATGAAATTCCTGCGCGAATATCTCCGGCTGGTCCGCATGTCGCGCAGCGACGACCCCGAACATTCGGTCTGGTAACCGCACGCTTCACGCCGCGACCCAACCGGCTTCCTTTTCCGCCGAGCGCCGGTCGAGTTCGGCGCGGCTGACTTTCTCGGATGCCGACTTCAACTGCCCGCATGCCGCCATGATGTCGCGCCCGCGCGGGCGTCGCACCGGGGCCGAGATGCCGCCGCGGAAGACGATCTCGCTGAAACGCGCGATCCGCTCGGGATCCGAACACAGATAGTCCGACCCCGGCCACGGGTTGAACGGGATCAGGTTGACCTTCGCCGGCAGCCGGTACTTGCGGATCAGCCGGACCAGCTCGCGCGCGTCGTCGTCGCTGTCGTTCTTGTCCTTGAGCATGACGTATTCGAAGGTGATCCGCCGCGCGTTGTTCGCGCCCGGATACGCCGCGCACGCGCCGAGCAGTTCGTCGATGCCGTAGCGCTTGTTGATCGGCACGATCTCATCGCGGATTTCCTTGGTCACGGCGTGGAGCGAGACTGCGAGGTTGACCCCAATCTCCTCCCCCGCGCGTGCCATCATCGGCACGACGCCCGACGTCGAAAGCGTGATCCGCCGCTTCGACAGGCCGAGCCCGGTCGCGTCCATGACGATGCCGAGCGCCGCCTTGACCGCCTCGAAATTATAAAGCGGCTCGCCCATCCCCATCATGACGATGTTGGTCAGCATCCGGCCTTCGGCGGAATAATTGCTATCCTCTACACCGCCGGTCGGCCACTCCCCCAGCGCATCGCGCGCGAGCATCACCTGCCCGACGATCTCGCCCGGGGTCAGGTTGCGAACGAGCTTCATCGTGCCGGTGAAGCAGAAGCGGCAGTTGAGCGTGCAGCCGACCTGCGCCGACACGCAAAGCGTGCCGCGGTCGGCGTCGGGGATGAACACGCATTCGGCCTCGTTGCCGTCGTCGAAGCGAAGCAGCCACTTGCGCGTACCGTCGGTCGACACCTGCGCCTGCGCGATCTCGGGCCGCCCGACGACGAAATGGTCGGTCAGCACCGCACGGGTGTCGCGCGCGATGTTCGCCATCAGGTCGAAATCGACGACGCCGCGATGGTACACCCAGTGCCAGACCTGCGACGCGCGCATCTTCGCCGCCTTGTCCGTAATCCCCGCCGCGACCAACGCCGCGATCAGCTCGGCGCGGGTCAGCCCGACGATCGCGGTCTTGCCGTCGGCGCGCGCGGTCGGCGCACGCGGCACCGGGACCGGGTCGATAAGGCCGGGAATTTGCATGCGCGCGATATAGGCGAAGCGGCGCGGCTTGCCAAATCGAGCCTGTCAGCCCCCCGCCGAACCGCTGCGGCGCACGGGGTCGGGGGTCGGCCCGATCACGCGCGTCATTGCTGGCAACCGCGTCTCGGGGCCGGTCGGCTGCGGCGGCAGCGGTGCCACCGCGTGCATGTCGGCGACCCAGATGCTCGCGAGAAGCGCGCGCGTCGCCCGCCACATCGACACGCGCGGCATCGCGGTGTTGCGCCCGGCGGTGAACAGGCGGACGATCAGCCGGTCGCGGACCGCGCTGTCGGCGGCGGCGAAGGTAATGCCGGCCAGCCCGCCCCGGCTCCGCGCGACGACGCCGTCGATACTGCCGACGCCGCGTACCCGCACCCGGACCGCCTCGCCGACCGTCAGCCCGTCGAGCGCGAGCGCGAT
>JBBSFF010000166.1:0-5441 GCA_038238995.1 Sphingomonadales bacterium | reverse complement strand
CGTCAGATTGAACTTGTTGTTCGACCCGTCGCCGTAGGTCGTGACACCATATTGATATTCGGCCTTGATCCCCTTGTATTCCTTGTCGAGGATGAAGTTGATGACGCCCGATATCGCGTCAGACCCATACGCCGAAGAGGCACCTCCGGTGACGACTTCGACGCGTTGGATCAGCGCTTGCGGAATGGTGTTGGTGTCGACGACGCCGTTGGTCGCCGAGGGCACCGAGCGTTGACCGTCGACGAGCACGAGCGTGCGGTTCGACCCGAGGCTGCGCAAATTGACGGTAGCGATGCCGGCCTGGCCGTTCGACAGCGATCCGTTCGAATTCGCCGCCGTCGTCGAACCGCGAACCGCGGGCAACGTGTTGACGAAATCACTGATTGAGGCCGGGGCCTCGCGACTGATTTCCTCGGTGCTGATGACGCTGACCGGGGTCGGCGCGCTGTAGCCGTCGCGCACGATGCGCGAGCCAGTAATGACCACCTCGCCGTTGTTCAGATCCGCCTCGGGCGTTGCCGACGCCGCGGCTTCGGGTTTTGTCGGGGTTGGCGCCACCGCGGACGCGACGACCTGCGCGCGAACCGGTTGGCTGCCGAGGATCAACGCCATCGCGCCCCCCGACGCGAGCATTCGCCAAACCATGCGCTTGCCGAACGTGCCGCCGGTGCCGCCGATTCCGAGTTGAATAGTCATGATTGCCCCCTGTTGTTCGTAAAGTAGCAATCCTCCCCGCAGCGACGATTCTTGTTATCCCCTTGTCATTCATGCTCTTTCGGCTGGATCGCGTCGCCCGCTGCGAATCCTGCCTGCCTCGAAGCTTAACAGAAGCTTGCTTATTGATCTTATCAAAATCGAGTAATTTTGGGCGATCTATTGCGGAATCCATCGTCGATCATGGATTCGAAGCAATTATCCTGACTTGTGAGTCGTGTTTTGCGCGGCTTTCGACACCGTTGGCGGTGGTTTGTCGCCGCCCGACAGGATGATCGGGGCGACCATGCGTTCGGCCACCTCGCGCATCACGAAACTGCTCCGGATGCGGGCCACATTGGGCAGTTGCGAAAGTTCGGCACGGTAGATGCGGTTGTAATCATCGACCGAGCGCGCGTGAACGATCATGATGAAATCGTTGTCGCCGGTGACGAAGCTGCAGAACGACATCGACGGACAGCCGACCACGGCCGTCTCGAATTCGATCAGCGCTTTTTCGGCCTGACTGCTGAGTTCGACGGCGACGAGGACGACGATCCCGTAGCCGAGCGCGGTGATGTCGAGATCGGCGGTGTAGCCGCGGATCACGCCACGATCTTCGAGGATCTTGCGCCGACGCGCGGCGGCGGTGCTCGACAAATGGACGCGTTCGCCGAGGTCGACATCGGAAACGCGACCGTCGGCGTTGAGCTCGCGCAGCACGCGAAAATCGGTGTCGTCCAGCGCAAAGGCGGTCGAATCGTCCATGCCTCGATGCTAACGCATAAGAATCCGCGGCCACAGAGTTATCTTGGCTCGTTATCCGTCCGATCTGAAATTGCCTAATGCTCATGCGCGAACGCCGCGGCGGCACCGTAGAGCCCGGGCTGCGGATACGTCAGCACCTTGACCGGAATCGACGCCATCAGTTTTTCGAAGCGGCCCTTGGCGACGAAGCGCGGATGGAACCCCGACCGCGGCAGGTGAC
This sequence comes from Sphingomonadales bacterium, assembly GCA_038238995.1. GTDB lineage: Bacteria > Pseudomonadota > Alphaproteobacteria > Sphingomonadales > Sphingomonadaceae > Polymorphobacter_B. The sequence continues at coordinate 3,760 of JBBSFF010000166.1, read as the reverse complement.
CGGCGAGGCGCAGCCCCAGGCCGCCGGCGATGACGACCCCGTCGAACCCGCCCTGCGACAACGCGACATCGCCCGCGACCGCGCCGAGGCTGCCGCAGAAGCGGTCGAGCGCGGCGGCGGCGAGCGGATCGTCGCCGCCGAGCGCGACGGTCCACAGCGCCTCATTAGTGCGGTCGGGAATTGCGATGCTCTGGGCCGCAGCAAGCGTCGCATGGATCGCCGCCAGTCCCGGCCCCGCGACGACGCGTTCGACCGATACCCGGTCGTGGCGCGCGCGGAGGTAGTGCAGCAGCGCATCGTCGATGCGGTCGAGCGGCGCGAAATCGGCGTGACCCCCTTCGGTGGCGACGACGCGATAGGTGGTGCCGGTGCCAAGGAGCAAGGCGACGCCAAGCCCGGTACCGGGACCGACGATACTGACGACGCCGTCGGGCCGCAGCGCGCGGTCGGGGCCGCACAGGTGCGTCGCACCCGCTGCGCCGAGCGTTGCGACCGCATGACCGACCGCGACGAAATCGTTGCACAGGGTATGGCGATCGACCGCGAGCTGTTCCGGGATCGACGCGGGCTGGATGATCCACGGATTGTTGGTCAGCTTGAGGACGTCGCCGTCGACCGGACAGGCGACCGCGATCGCCGCGGCGCGGGGCAGCGGCCGCCCGATCATAGTGCCGAAAGCGTGCCACGCCTGCTGCAGGCTGGGGTGGTCGGTCGATTTCATCGTCACCACGGAGCCGAGCGTGACGACGCGATCGGCATCGACGTCGGCGATGGCGAACCGCGCGTGGGTGCCGCCGATGTCGGCGGCGACGATCTCCATTACCGTTTCGTCGACGCGTCGGGCATCCGGGTATCTACCGCGTCGAATGGAGCGGGGAAACAGTTCAGTATCGGGCTGTGCGAGCTGGGTAGTGCCCCCGGTTACCGGCAGACGCCTGCCAAGAGTCGGCTTGACTCGCTTACGCTGATTCCGGTTAATAGAACAGATCATGAACGACGTCAGCTTTTCCCCCTCCGAGTCGCGATCGTCGCATCTGACCCTGGGCGCAGGGATGGCCGACGCGCGGCTCGGCGATGGGCTGCGGCACGCCGCCTTGCACGAAGTATTCGCCGCCAGCCCCGCCGACAGCGCCGCCGCCGCCGGTTTCGCCGTCGTGCTGGCCGTGCGCGCTTCGCGGGGCAAGCCGCTGGTGTGGGTTCGCGACGACCGGACCGTCCGCGAAACCGGCCGCCTCGATCCGGCGGGCCTGATCGAGCTCGGGGCCGACCCCGATGCGATCACGCTCGTCCATGCCCGCGACACGCGCGGCGTCCTGCAGGCGGCGGCCGATAGCGTCAAATGCGGCGGCGTCGGGACTGTCGTCGTCGAACCCTGGGGCCAGGCCGCCGAATTCGGGCTGACCGAGTCGCGGCGGATCGCATTTGCCGCCGCGCGGTCGGGAGTGCTGACGCTCGTGCTTCGCACCGGGGCGCAGCCCGTGCCGAGCGCCGCCGAGACGCGCTGGGGCGTGGCCGCCGCGCCGTCGCGCGCGCTCGGGGCCAATGCGCCGGGATTTCCGGCGTTCGTCATCAGCCTGCTGCGCCACCGCGGCGGCCTTGCCGGGTTCGAAGCCCGGGTGGAGTGGGACCGTGACCTCAAAGCCTTTCGCGACGCGCCGCTATCTCGCGGTGCACCTGCCGTACCTGTCCGCCGAACGGGCGATGCGCGCGAACGCCGCGCCGCGTGATGCGCCCTTCGCCCTGATCGAGAAGGTCGGCGGGGCGATGCGCGTCGCCGCAACCGACCCGTCGGCACACGCGCTCGGCATCGTTCCCGGTCTGACGCTGGCGGATGCGCGCGCGCGGATCCCCGGACTCGCCGCGATCGACCACGACCCCGCCGCCGACCGCGCGTTGCTCGAAGAGCTCGCCGATGGCTGCGACCGCTATTCGCCGACGGTTGCGACCGACCCGCCACGGGGCATTGTCATCGACATCGTCGGCTGCCTCCATCCGTTCGGTGACGACGCGCTGGGGGAGACAGGGCTTGCCGCCGATCTCCGCCGCCGGTTCGAGCGCCGGGGGTTGAGCCCGACGACCGCGTTCGCCGCCACGCCCGACGCAGCGCTGGCGCTGGCGACGTTCGGCGGGAACATTGTGATGGCGCTGCCGGTCACCGCGCTCAGGGTCGACGGCGAGATTCACCGCGCATTGCGCCGCGCCGGGCTGCGGACGCTCGACGCGCTCGCCAAACGACCACGGGCACCGCTCGCGGCGCGCTTCGGCATGGCGACGACCGAGGCGCTCGACCGCCTGCTCGACCGCGCCGTGCCGATCGCGCCGCGGCGGCACCCGCCCGAATTCGCGGTCGAGACGCGCTTCGCCGAGCCGATCGTCCAGACCGACGCCGTGCTCGCGACGCTCGATGAACTGATGCGCCGCGCCGCCGCGATGCTGGCCGAACGGGCACGCGGTGGTCGCCGGTTCGAGGCGGCATTGTTCCGCAGCGACGGCCATGTCGCGCGGCTCGGCATCGACACCGGCCAGCCGACGCGCGACGCCGGCATCCTCGCGCGGCTGTTCCGCGAACGCCTCGACACGCTCGCCGACCCGCTCGATCCGGGCTTCGGTTACGACCTGATCCGCCTCGCGGTCCCCGTCACCGAGCCATTGGCCGCGGAGCAGCTGATGCTCGGCGGCGGCGCAGTGGCGGAGGCCGAGCTGGCAGCGTTGATCGACCGGCTGACGATCCGGCTCGGGCGCGGGCGCGTCCGGCGGTTCCGCGCGGGGGACAGCCATATCCCCGAACAGGCCGCGTTCGACCTGCCGATCACCGACGTCGCGCCGCCGGTCGCCTGGGACCCGCCCGAGCCCGGCGAGCCGCCGCTGCGCCCGCTCCATCTGTTCGACCCGCCGCAACCGATCGAGGCGATCGCCGAAGTCCCCGACGGCCCACCGTTCCGCTTCCGCTGGCGGCGCGTGCTCCACGAGGTCCGCCGCGCCGAGGGGCCCGAACGCATCGCCGCCGAATGGTGGCGGCACCACCGCGACGCGGGGCTGACGCGCGACTATTACCGCGTCGAGGACCAGGCCGGGCGGCGGTTCTGGGTGTTCCGCAATGGCCTGTACGGGGTCGAACGCGGGGTTCCCGACTGGTATCTCCACGGGCTGTTTGCATGAGCGGCTATGCCGAGCTTGCCGCCGCGACGAACTTCTCGTTCCTCCACGGCGCGTCGCACCCGTCCGACATGGTCGCGGCCGCGCTCGAACTCGGTCATTCCGGCATCGGCATCGCCGACCGCAACACCGTCGCCGGGGTGGTCCGCGCGCACGTCGCGTTGCGCGACGCGGTCGAGGCGGCGGGCGAGGGCGGCGAGGCGATCGACTTCAAGTTGATCGTCGGCGCGCGGCTGGTGTTCGCCGACGACACCCCCGACATCATCGCCTATCCGGCGACGCGGCGCGGGTGGGGGCGGCTGACGCGGTTGCTGACGACGGGCAACCTGCGCGCGGTGAAGGGCGAGTGCCACCTGTTCGCCGCCGACCTGTTCGACCATCTGGGCGACATCATGCTGATCGTCATGCCGGGGCCCGACCCCGCCGATGTCCTGACGCGGCTGGCGTGCGCGGCCCCCGGCACCGTCTGGCTCGGCGCGACGATGCTCCGCGGCGGGCGCGACCGGCGGCGGCTGCGCGACGCGATCGACCGCGCCGCCACCGCGCGCGTACCGCTGATCGCGGTCAACGACGCGCTGTACGCGACGCCCGACCAGCGCCGCCT
>JBBSFF010000165.1:0-5462 GCA_038238995.1 Sphingomonadales bacterium | reverse complement strand
GCGCGCCAAGCGCGGGGCGCAACGTGGGTGGTCGCGGTTCGACCGCCCCTCGTACCCCAAGGACCTGCATGAGTTTCGAAGCACTGGGCTTGTCGGAGGAATTGCTCCGCGCGGTCGGCGATAGCGGTTACACGACGCCGTCGCCCATTCAGGCGAGCGCGATCCCGAGCGTGCTGATGGGGCGCGACATCATCGGTGTCGCCCAGACCGGAACCGGCAAGACCGCGTCGTTCGTCCTGCCGATGATCGATATCCTCGCGCAGGGTCGCGGCCGGGCACGGATGCCGCGCTCGCTGATTCTCGAGCCCACGCGCGAATTGGCGCAGCAGGTCAGCGAGAACTTCGTCAAGTATGGCAAGTACCACAAGCTCAACATGGCGCTGCTGATCGGCGGCGTGTCGATGGGCGACCAGCTCGCCGCGCTCGAGAAGGGCGTCGACGTCCTGATCGCGACCCCTGGGCGGCTGATGGACCTGTTTGGGCGCGGCAAGATCATGCTCAACAACTGCGGGCTGCTCGTGATCGACGAGGCCGACCGCATGCTCGACATGGGGTTCATCCCCGACATCGAGGAGATCTGCACCAAGCTCCCCGCCGTCCGCCAGACGCTGCTGTTCTCCGCGACGATGCCCGGGCCGATCAAGAAGCTCGCCGATCGCTTCATGACCGACCCCAAGACGATCGAGGTCGCGCGGCCGGCGTCGACCAACGCGTCGATCGCGCAGTTCATCGTCGAGACGAGTTCGCGCGGCAAACGGGCGGCGCTGCGCAAGCTGCTAAGCGACCCCGAGGTCAAGAACGCCATCGTCTTCTGCAACCGCAAGAAGGACGTCCGCGAACTCGCCGACGTGCTCAAGAAAGCAGGGCTGTCGGCTGGGCAAATCCACGGTGACATGGAGCAAGGTGACCGCATCCGCGAGCTCGACCGCTTCAAGTCGGGCGCGATCCTCGTCCTCGTCGCCTCCGACGTCGCCGCGCGCGGATTGGACGTGCCCGGTGTCAGCCATGTCATCAACTACGACGTGCCGCACCATGCCGAGGACTATGTTCACCGCATCGGACGAACGGGCCGCGCCGGGCTGACCGGCATCGCGTACACGCTCGCGACGCCCGAGGAGGCCGACAACCTCCACGAGGTCGAGAAGCTGATCGGCCACAAGGTTCCGCGCCACAACGCCAGTGCCGCGGCATCGGACGAGGTCGAGGACGCCGCCGAGACGATCGCGGTTCCGGTCGATGCGCTGCCCGCCGCCGAAGCCGCGCACGATGTCGAACCCGCCGAGCACGAAGCGATGCCCGCGCCGCGCGATGGCGACGCGCCGCGCCCGCGACGTCGCCGGGGCGGTCGCGGCCGCAAGCCCGACGGTGGGCGGACCGAGGCGAAGGCGGCCGAACCGCGCACTGTAGAACCTGCCCGCGCCGCCGCGCCGCGCGCCGATGCGACGCGCGAGCAGCCGCGCCCGTCGCGCGAACCGCGCCGTGACGACAAGCGTCGCGACGAGGGGCGTCGTGATGAGGGGCGGCGTCATTCGAACGACGACGGCCCGACCGAAATCGGCTTCGGCAGCGACGTTCCTGCCTTCATGCTCGTCAAGGCGCGCGGCTGAGTCGTCAGGTCGACGACCGATGATTCGAGGCAAGATCGAGGCGAAGGCGGACGTAAACTCGTCTCGTAGTGCCCGATTGCCCGCGCTTTACCGGCCCTGTAGGGTTTGGGAGTTGATGAACCTGACACACTGCCGAGCCGAAACGCGCCCCGCGCGCAGCATCGCGCGGGCTTCTCGCCCGGCGTCCGGTGGACGGCAGCGGATGGCGGCGCGGCAAAATATTCTCCTTCCAATCGACATACTCACCCGCGACGCCAAGCCGGCGGGACTGCTGGAGGACAGCGGTTTCTCCGGCCATGGCGAGCGGCTAGGGCTCGGGAAAATCCAGGGGAGCGATCATGGCCTACGACAATATCCTGTTCACCGAGGCTGACGGCGTTGCAACGCTGACGCTCAACCGCCCGGCGGCGCTCAACGCGCTGACGACCGAACTGATCGCCGAGATGATCGACGCGGTCGACCGCGTCCGCGACGAAGGCACGGCGCGCGCGTTATTGTTGACCGGCACGGGGCGCGCGTTCTGCAGCGGGGCCGACCTGGCGACCGGCGGCGCGACCGGGACCGGAAGCCGCGGCCCGGTCGATGCCGGCCACCGCCTCGAAACGCACTTCAACCCCTTGCTCGAGCGGCTGTTCGCGCTGCCCGTTCCGTTCGTTACCGCGGTCAACGGCCCGGCGGCGGGGGCGGGCTGCTCGTTCGCGCTCGCTGGCGACATCGTGGTTGCGAGCGAAAGCGCCTACTTCCTCCAGGCGTTCGTCAACATCGGGTTGGTTCCCGATGTCGGTTCGACGTGGCTGCTGCCGCGCCTCGCGGGCAAGGCGCGGGCGCAGGCGATGATGATGCTCGGCGAGAAGATCCCGGCGGCGACCGCGCTCGACTGGGGGATGATCTGGCAGGTCGTTCCCGACGCCGACCTGATCGCGACCGCGACCGCACTGGCGACGCGCCTCGCCGCCGGGCCGACGAAGACCTACGCGCTGATCCGCCACGGCATTCGCGACAGCCTCGACGCGTCACTGACCGAGGCGCTCGCGATCGAACGGCGCAACCAGCGCAGCGCAGGACGCTCGGCAGATTTTGGCGAAGGAGTTAATGCGTTTCTGCAAAAGCGGAAGGCGGCGTTCCAGGGGAAGTGAACCTATCCCTCTCCCCTAGAGGGAGAGGGGAGAATAGCGCGCTAAAAACCCGGTCGCGAACGTCGCCAGCCGCCCCTCCGCAATCGCCGCGCGCAGGTCGGCCATCAGCGTCTGATAGAACCAGATATTATGCTCGGTCATCAGCATCGCGCCGAGAATTTCGTCGCTGCGTATAAGGTGGCTGATATAGGCGCGGCTCGCGGTCGCGCAGACCGGGCAGGGGCAATCGCTGTCGAGCGGGGCGTCTTCCTCGACGAACTTCGCGTTCCTGAGATTGATCGGCCCACGCCGAGTGAACGCCTGACCCGTCCGCCCCGACCGCGTCGGCAGGACGCAATCGAACATGTCGACGCCGTGTAATACCGCCCCGACGATGTCGTCGGGCTTGCCGACGCCCATCAAGTAGCGCGGGCGGTCGGGCGGTAACTGCGCGCAGGCGAAATCGAGCACGCCGAGCATCGCCGCCTGCCCCTCCCCGACCGCGAGCCCGCCGATCGCATAGCCGTCAAAGCCGATGTCGATCAGCGCCGCCGCCGACTCCGCCCGCAATCGCTCGTCGAGCCCGCCCTGCTGGATGCCGAAGATCGACGCCGCCTCGGCATGCGCGCCGCCACCGTCGAACGCGTCGCGCGACCGGCGCGCCCAGCGCATCGACCGCCGCATCGCGCTTGCCACTGCCTCCGGGGTCGCGGGCAACGCAACAAGCTCATCGAACGCCATGACGATGTCCGTGCCCAGCAACCGCTGAATCTCGATCGAGCGTTCAGGCGTCACCGCGTGGCGCGAGCCGTCGCGGTGCGAGGAGAAGGTGACGCCCTCCTCGGTGATCTTCGTCAGGGCGCCGAGGCTCATCACCTGATAGCCGCCGCTGTCGGTCAGGATCGGGTGGTCCCAACCCATGAACGTGTGTAGGCCGCCCAGCCGTGCGATCCGCTCGGCGGTCGGGCGCAGCATCAGGTGATAGGTGTTGCCGAGGATGATTTCGGCGCCCGCCGCGCGGACCTCGCTCGCGCGCATCGCCTTGACGGTGGCGGCAGTGCCGACCGGCATGAACGCGGGCGTCCGGATCGTCCCGCGACGGAGCGCGAGCGAGCCGGTGCGTGCCGCGCCGTCGGTCGCAGCGATGGTGAAGGCGAAACGGGGAGTCATGGGGGGGGAGATAGCCTCCCCGCCCCCTGCCGTCGACGGCGGGATCACGGGTTCCCTTGGCAGGCCTCCTCCCCTAACACGCTCGCGTGAACCCGTTCGCCATCCCCAACTTCCGCGCCTTCTTCGCCGCGCGCATCGCCGCGAACATCGCCAGCGCGATGCTCGTCATCGTCATCGGCTGGCAGGTCTACGACCTCGCGCGGGTGACGATGTCGACGCGCGATGCGGCGTTCCTGCTCGGAATGATCGGGCTCGCGCAGTTCCTGCCGTTGTTCGCGCTGACGCTCGTCGTCGGCTACGTCGCCGACCGCGTCGACCGGCGGCACATCGCGCGCGCGGCGACCGCGCTGGTGCTGGCGTGCGCTGCGGCGCTCGGGGGGCTTTCGCTGGCGCACCACGTCACCCTGACCGCATTGTTCATTGTCGCAGTATTGCTCGGCGTTGGGCGCGCGTTCATCGGCCCGGCCTTGTCGGCGCTGGCGCCCAATCTCGTGCCGCGTGAGATGCTGCCGACCGCGATCGCGTGGAACTCGATCGGCTGGCAGGGCGGCGCGGTGCTCGGGCCGCCGATCGGCGCGTTTCTTTACGCCACCTCCCCCGCCGCGCCGTATCTCGTCGCCACCGTCCTGTTCGCGGTCGCGATCGTCGGGCTGTTCGCGATCACCCCGGTCCCACGTCCCGAGCGGTCGCTGCTCAGCCCATGGCGCGCGACCCTCGAAGGGCTCGGCTATATTCGTAACAACCAGATCGTCCTCGGCGCGATCAGCCTCGACCTGTTCGCGGTGCTGCTCGGCGGGGCGACGGCGATGCTGCCGGTCTACGCTCGCGACGTCCTCCACGTCGGCGTCGCCGGGCTCGGCCCGTTGCGCGCGGCCCCGGCGGCGGGAGCAGCGATCACCGCGCTCGTCCTGACGCGCTGGCAGGTCAAACGGCATGTCGGCGTCACGATGTTCGCCTGCGTCGGGCTGTTCGGGGTGGCGACGATCGTCTTCGGGCTGTCGACCGACCTGACCCTGTCGCTCGGCAGCCTCGCGGTGCTCGGCGCGGCCGATATGATCTCGGTCTATATCCGCTCGTCGCTGATCCAGCTCCACACCCCCGATGCGATGCGCGGGCGGGTGTCGGCGGTGTCGAGCGTGTTCATCTCGGCGTCGAACGAGCTGGGCGAGTTCGAGAGCGGGGTGACGGCAGCGTGGCTCGGCCCGGTCGAGGCGGTTGTCGCCGGCGGGATCGGTGCGGTGATCGTCACCGCGATCTGGGCGTGGCGCTTTCCCAAGCTGCGCCGCGCCGATCGCTTCGTCGCGCCCGATCCCGGCTCGCCCGCAGCATCGGAAGCGGCTAACACGATCGAACAGCAGGAGACCCGCGCATGAAGGCCGATTCGATCCTCGCCACCATCGGCAACACGCCGCATATCCGCATGGCGCGGCTGTTCCCCGACCCCGAGGTGTGGATCAAGTCGGAACGGTCGAACCCCGGCGGGTCGATCAAGGACCGGATCGCGCTGGCGATGATCGAGGCGGCCGAGGCCGACGGCAGCCTCAAGCCCGGCGGGACGATCGTCGAGCCG
>JBBSFF010000164.1:0-5470 GCA_038238995.1 Sphingomonadales bacterium | reverse complement strand
ATCACGATCGACGCGCTCGGCACCGTCGTGTCGCCGGTCACCGCGACGATCCGCACGCAGATCGCCGGGCGACTGTTCAGCGTCGATTTCCGCGAAGGGCAGATGGTGCGCAAGGGGCAGCTTCTCGCCCAGGTCGACCCGCGCCCGTATCAGCAGCTCGTCGATCAGGCGAAGGGCGTCCTCGCGCGCGACGCGGCACTGCTCGCGGCGGCGAAGGTCGATCTTGGGCGCTACGAAACGCTGCTCAAGCAGGATTCGATCGCGCGGCAGACGGTCGACACCCAGGCCGCGCTCGTCCGCCAGTATGCGGGGACCGTCGCGACCGACACCGGCGCGGTCGGCGCGGCGCAGCTCAACCTCGACTATACCCGCGTCAGGGCGCCGGTTGCGGGGCGCGTCGGGCTACGCGGCGTCGACGTCGGCAACTATGTTTCACCCGGCGATGCCACCGGGATCGTCGTGATCACCCAGATCGCGCCAATCGACGTGCTGTTCACGCTGCCGCAGGACCGCGTTCCTGCGGTGCAGGCGCGGCTGCGCGCCGGGGCGGGGCTGCCGGTCACCGCGTTCGACCGCGACGGCGGCGCGGCGGTCGCGCAGGGGATTTTCTCGACGCTCGACAATCTGATCGACCCGACGACCGGCACGGTCAAGGCGAAGGCGCGCTTCGCCAACACCGACGGGGCGCTGTTCCCCAACCAGTTCGTCAACGCCCGGCTGCTGCTCGACACCGTCCGGGGCGCGGTGACGGTCCCGGCGACGGCGGTGCGCAACGGACCGCAGGGCAATTTCGTTTTCGTCGTCGGCGCGGGATCGAAGGCCAAGCTGACCCTGGTGACGCTCGGCCCGGCGAGCGGCGACGCGATCAGCATCACCAGCGGGCTCGCCGCCGGGGCAGTCGTCGTCACCGAGGGGGCCGACCGGCTCAAGGATGGCGGGATGGTCACGCTCCCCGGCGCGCGCGGGCGCGGCGGACCGGGCGCGGGTGGCCCGGAAGGTCGCGGCGGCGCGGGCAGTGGCGACCGACGCCATTCCCGACCCAATGGCTGAGCCTCCTCCGGCGACCGCGCCGGACGACCGCGCCAGCCCGTCGCGGCCGTTCATCGCGCGCCCGGTCGCGACCGCGCTGCTGATGATCGCGATCGTCCTGTCCGGCGCGGTCGGGTTCAAGTTGCTGCCGCTCGCGGCGCTGCCGCAGGTCGATTTCCCGACGATCCAGGTGACGACCGGCTATCCCGGCGCGTCGCCCGAGGTGATGGCGGCGACGGTCACCGCCCCGCTCGAACGCCAGTTCGGGCAGATGGAGGGATTGAAGCGGCTGTCGTCGGTCAGTTCGGGCGGCACCTCGGTCGAGACGCTCCAGTTCAACCTCGGCCTGCCGCTCGACGTCGCCGAGCAGGAGGTGCAGGCGGCGATCAACGCGGCGACCTCGCTCCTGCCCGCCGACCTGCCCGCGCCGCCGGTCTATGCCAAGGTCAACCCAGCCGACGCCCCCGTCCTGACGCTCGCGGTGACCTCGCGCAGCCGCCCGCTGACCGAAGTGCAGAACCTCGTCGACCAGCAGCTCGCGCAGAAGATTTCGCAGGTTGCGGGCGTCGGCCAGGTCAGCCTGTCGGGTGGCGCGCGTCCGGCGGTCCGCATCCAGGCGAACACCCAATTGCTCGCGTCGTACGGCATCGCCTTCGACACGCTGCGCACCGCGATCGCCGCCGCCAACGCCAACGGCGCCAAGGGCAGCTTCGACGGCACCGCACAGGCCTTCACGATCAACGCCAACGACCAGCTGTCGACGGCGGACGACTATCGCGCGCTGATCGTCGCGTATCGCGGCGGCGCAGCCGTCCGGCTGCGCGACGTCGCGACGGTGATCGACGGCGCGGAAAACATCAAGCTCGGCGCGTTCGTCGGGACGCAGCCCGCGATCATCCTCGACGTCCGCCGCCAGCCGGGCGCGAACGTCATCGCCACGGTCGACGCGATCAACGCCGTCCTGCCCGAACTTCGTGCCGGCCTGCCGGTCGACGTCACCGTCCGCACCCTCGCCGATCGGACCACCGGCATCCGCGCGTCGGTCAGCGACGTCGAGTTCGAGCTGCTGTTCTCGGTCGGGCTCGTCGTGCTCGTGATCTTCGCCTTCCTCGGGTCGTTCCCGGCGACGATCATCGCCTCGATCGCGATGCCGATCTCGCTGATCGGGACCTGCGGCGTGATGTACCTGCTCGGCTACTCGCTCAACAATCTGACGTTGATGTCGCTGACGATCGCCACCGGCTTCGTCGTCGACGACGCGATCGTCGTCATCGAGAATATTAGTCGCCACATCGAGGAGGGGATGAAGCCGTTCGCCGCCGCGGTGCAGGGCGCGGCCGAGATCGGCTTCACGATCATCTCGCTGACCGTGTCGCTGATCGCGGTGCTGATCCCGCTGCTGTTCATGGGCGATGTCGTCGGGCGGCTGTTCCGCGAGTTCGCCGTCGCGCTCGCGGTGACGATCGTCATCTCGGCGGTCGTCGCGCTGACGCTCGTGCCGATGATGTCGGCGCGGCTACTCAAGAGCCATGCGAGCGACAACGCGTTCGCGCGACAGAGCCAGAAGATGTTCGACCGTATCGTCGATTCGTACGGCGGCGCGCTGACGTGGGTGCTTAACCGCAGCGGACTGACGCTGCTGATCTTCGCCGGGACGCTCGTGCTGACGGTCGCGCTCTACATCCTGATCCCCAAGGGGCTGTTCCCGGTGCAGGACACCGGGCAGGTCACCGCGATCGTCCGTACGTCGCAGAGCGCCGCGTACGACCGCGCCGGAGTATTGCAAAACGAGGTCGCGCGCGCGGTCGCCGACGACCCGGCAGTCCTCAGCCTGAGTTCGTACCTCGGCGTCGACGGGGTCAACGCGACGCAGAACAGCGGGCGACTGCTGATCAACCTGCGCGCCAAGCGCGACCGGAACGGCAATCTCGACGCGGTCATCGCCCGGCTGCGTGATCGGGCTGCCCGCGTCGCGGGGACGACGGTGTGGTTCCAGCCGGTGCAGGACCTGTCGATCGACGCCGAGACCGGGCCGACGACGTACCGCGTCAGCCTGACCGGCGCGACGACCGCCGAGGTCGCGACATGGTCGGAAAAGCTGTCGGCGCGGATGCGGACGAGCACCGAGCTCGGCGCGGTCGTGTCCGACGTCCAGGCCGAGGGACTGTCGGCGTTCGTCGACATCGACCGCGACACCGCGGCACGGCTCGGCATCACCGCGAGCGCGGTCGACGACGCGCTGTACAACGCGTTCGGCCAGCGGATCATCTCGACGATCTTCACCCAGTCGAACCAGTATCGCGTGATCCTCGAGGCGATGCCGGGCGAGCTCGGCGGGGTCGCGGGGATCGGGCGGCTCCAGCTCCAGTCGTCGACCGGCAAGCCGGTCCCGCTCGATGCGATCGCGCGGATTACCCAACGTCAGGCGCCGTTGTCGATCACCCACGTCGCGCAGTTCCCGGCGTCGACGATCGGCTTCGACCCCGCGCGCGGGGTCAGCCTCGGTGCGGCGGTCGACGCGGTCACGGCGGCGGCGGCGGCGATCAAGCTGCCGCCGTCGGTGTCGCTGACCTTTCTTGGCGCTTCGGACGCCTTCCAGTCGTCGCTGTCGAACCAGCTCTGGCTGATCCTCGCGGCGGTCGTCACCGTCTATATCGTGCTCGGCGTGCTGTACGAAAGCTACATCCACCCGTTGACGATCCTGTCGACCCTGCCGTCGGCGGGGATCGGCGCGCTGCTGATGCTGATCGTCACGGGCAACGATTTGGGCGTGATCGGCATCATCGGCATCGTGCTGCTGATCGGCATCGTCAAGAAGAACGCGATCATGATGATCGACTTCGCCTTGTCGGCCGAGCGCGAGGGAGGTCTCGCGCCGCGTGAGGCCATCCACCAGGCGGCGCTGCTGCGGTTCCGCCCGATCCTGATGACGACGCTGGCAGCACTTTTCGCCGCCGTCCCGCTGATGATCGGCTGGGGCGAAGGGTCGGAGCTTAGGCGCCCGCTCGGCCTCGCGATCTTCGGCGGGCTGATCGTCAGCCAGCTGCTGACGCTGTTCACGACGCCGGTGATCTACCTCGCGTTCGACCGCCTCGCGACCGGGCGGCGCGCGCGGACGGTGTCGCGGGTCGAAGTCCCCGCCGAATGAGCCTTTCGTCGCCCTTCGTCCGGCGTCCGATCGCGACGATCCTGCTGACGATCGGCATCGCGCTGTCGGGGATCGCGGCATATTTCGTCTTGCCGGTGTCGCCGCTGCCACAGGTCGACTTTCCGACGATTTCAATCGGAGCCAATCTCGCGGGGGCGTCGCCCGCGACGATGGCGTCGTCGGTCGCGACCCCGCTCGAACGGCGCCTCGGCGCGATCGCCGACGTGTCCGAGATGACGAGTCAATCGTCGACCGGATCGGCGCGGATCACCCTTCAGTTCAACCTCGACCGCGACATCAACGGCGCGGCGCGCGACGTCCAGGCGGCGATCGCGGCAGCACGGGTCGACCTGCCGGCGACGCTGCGGTCGAACCCGACGTACCGCAAGATCAACGCGTCCGACGCGCCGATCATGATCCTTGCGCTGACGTCGAAGACGCGGAGCGCGTTCCAGATCTACGACGCGGTGTCGAACGTCGTCCAGCAGCGGCTGAGCCAGGTCGCCGGAGTCGGCGAGGTCCAGATCGGCGGCGGCTCGCTGCCGAGCGTCCGGGTCGACGTCAACCCGCTTGCGCTCGCGCGGCTCGGGCTCAGCCTCGAGGATGTCCGCGCCGCGATCGCCGCGACCAACCCGAACCGGCCCAAGGGCAGCATCGACACCGCCGGCCAGCGGTTCCAGATCTACACCAGCGCGTCGCGCCGCGCCGCCGCCGACTATCGCCCGCTGATCATCGCCTTCCGCAACGGCGCGAGCGTGCGGCTGAGCGATGTCGCCGAGGTCGCCGACGGGCCCGAGGACGCGCGCACGATCGGCCTGTTCAACGGCAAGCCCGCCGTCGTCGCGATCATCAGCCGCCAGCCGGGCGCGAACATCATCGCCGCCGTCGACGCGGTCAAGGCGCAGCTGCCGGGCCTGCGCGCCGGGCTGCCCGGCGACATCGACATGGCGATCGCGTCGGACCGGACGACGACGATCCGCGCGTCGCTGCGCGATGTCCAGGTCACGCTGCTGATCGCGACACTGCTCGTCGTCCTTGTCGTCAGCGTGTTCCTGCGGTCGTGGCGCGCCACCGTCGTCCCCGCTGTCGCGGTCGTCGTGTCGCTGCTCGGCACGCTCGGCGTCATGTATCTGGCCGGTTTCACGCTCAACAACCTGTCGCTGATGGCGCTGACGGTCGCGACCGGTTTCGTCGTCGACGACGCGATCGTCGTCCTCGAGAACATCGTCCGCCACGTCGAAAAGGGCATGAGCCGGATGGAGGCGGCGCTGCTCGGCGCGCGCGAGGTCGGCT
>JBBSFF010000163.1:0-5507 GCA_038238995.1 Sphingomonadales bacterium | reverse complement strand
GCCGTCGTCCCATAGCCGCGCACTGGCGTAATACGGGTGGCCCTCGCGCTCGTAGCGCTCGCGGATCGGGGCCTTGAACGCGGCCTCGTCGGCAGCGTTGCGGAAGCCGCCGGTCTTGACCGTCGCCAGCACGCTCGCCGCTTGTTCGCCGCCCATCACGCTGATCCGCGCATTCGGCCACATCCACAGGAAGCGCGGGGAGTAGGCGCGTCCGCACATGCCGTAATTGCCCGCACCGAAGCTGCCGCCGGTGACGACGGTGATCTTGGGCACGGCGGCGCAGGCGACGGCGGTGACCATCTTCGCGCCATGTTTGGCAATGCCTTCGTTCTCGTACCTGCGCCCGACCATGAAGCCCGAGATGTTCTGGAGGAACAGCAGCGGCACCTTCCGCTGGCAGCACAGTTCGATGAAATGCGCGCCCTTTTGCGCACTTTCGGAGAACAGGATGCCGTTGTTGGCGACGATGCCGACCGCCATTCCTTCGATTGCCGCGAAGCCGGTGACGAGCGTCTCGCCGTACAGCTGCTTGAACTCATCGAGCGCGCTGTCGTCGATGATGCGGGCGATGATCTCGCGCGCGTCCTGCGGCTGGCGGGTGTCGGTCGGGATCAGACCGTGCAGATCGGATACTGGAAAGCGCGGTGCGGAGACTGGTCGCGCCGGTGCGGGCAGTTGTGCGCCTTGCGGTGCGGCCAGGGTGGCGACGATATTCCGCGCCAGATCGAGCGCGTGCGCGTCGTCGTCGGCGAGGTGGTCGACGACCCCCGACAGCCGCGCGTGGACGTCGCCGCCGCCCAGATCCTCGGCGGTGACCTCTTCGCCGGTCGCCGCCTTGACCAATGGTGGGCCGGCGAGGAAGATCGTGCCCTGACCGCGGACGATGATGCTTTCGTCCGACATCGCCGGGACGTAGGCGCCCCCAGCGGTGCAGCTGCCCATGACGACCGCAATCTGGCCAATGCCTTGCGCGCTCATGTTCGCCTGATTGAAGAAGATGCGACCGAAATGCTCACGGTCGGGAAACACCTCGTCCTGCCGCGGCAAGTTGGCTCCGCCGCTGTCGACCAGATAGACGCACGGCAGCCGGTTCTGCGCGGCGATCTCCTGCGCGCGCAGGTGCTTCTTGACGGTCAGCGGGTAATAGCTGCCGCCCTTGACGGTCGGGTCGTTCGCCACGACGACGCACAGCCGCCCGGCGATCTGCCCGACCCCGGCGATCATCCCGGCGGCGGGGACATCATCGTCGTAGACGCCGTGCGCCGCGAGCTGCCCGATCTCGAGGAACGCGGTGCCGGGGTCGAGCAGGCGCTCGACGCGTTGGCGCGGCAGCAGCTTGCCGCGCGCGACGTGGCGGTCGCGCGACGCTACCGGGCCGCCTTGGGCGATGCCCGCGACGAGTTCGCCAAGTCCCGTGACGAGGTCGCCCATCGCGCTCGCGTTGCGCCGCGTCTCGGCGTTGGCGGGGAGGGGCGTTCCGATGCGATTGGGCATCGCCAAGGCTATAGGCGGCGCGACCAAACGGCTCAACCCCGCGCGCTTGACTTACCCCATGGGGGTATTTTACAACACCGTGATGGTCCCCGATACGCAAGCCCGGCTGCTCAACCGACTCCGCCGGATCGAGGGGCAGGTGCGCGGCATCACCGGCATGATCGCCGCCGACCGCTATTGCATCGACGTGCTGACGCAGCTGCAGGCGGTCCGCGCCGCGCTGGCGAAGGTCGAGAGCGAAATGCTCAAAAGCCACCTCGGCCACTGTATCGAAGGCGCGATCGTCAGCGGTGATGCCGCCGACCAGCGCGCGAAGGCGGCCGAACTGGTAATGTTGCTTGAGCGGAGTGGTCGATGAGATTGAGCTGGCTAGTGGCGGCGCTGGTCACCGCCCCCGTCGCGGCGCAGGATATGCCGGGGATGACGATGCCACCCGCGCCCGCCGCCGCAGCCGAGCATTCTGCGGGCCACGATACGATGGCCGGGATGGATATGTCCGACGGGCATCAACACGCGATGAAAGGGGCTTACGGCCCGTATTCGTCGACGCGCGAAGCCTCGGGGACGAGCTGGCAGCCCGATAGTTCGACGCACGAGGGGCTGCACCTGAGCAGCGGCGGCTGGGCGCTGATGCTCCACGGCTCGCTGATCGGTGCGTACACCGATCAGTCGGGGCGGCGCGGCGACGACAAGGCATTCCTCGCCGGGCACATCATGGGCATGGCGTCGCGCGACCTGTCCAACCGCGACCATATCCAGTTTCGTCTCGCGGTGTCGCCCGATCCGTTGATGGGACCGCAGGGCTATCCGCTGCTGCTGGCGAGCGGCGAGACCGCCGACGGCAAGACGCAATTGATCGACCGCCAGCACCCGCACGACCTGTTCAGCGAGGTGTCGGTGTCGTTGTCGCACCGGCTGTCGGACACCGCGAGCGTATTCGTCTATGCCGGGCTGCCGGGCGAACCGGCGTTTGGCCCGCCCGCGTACATCCACCGCCAATCGATCATGAACGACCCCGAAGCCCCGATCACCCACCACTGGCTCGACAGCACCCACGTCAGCGAGGGCGTCGTCACCGCCGGGGTCGTGGTCGGCGCGGTCAAGGTCGAGGCATCGCGCTTTCGCGGGCGCGAACCCGACCAGCACCGCTATGACATCGAGACGCCCGACCTCGATTCGACCGCCGTCCGCGTCGGCTGGAACCCGACCGCCGAATTATCCTTGCAGGGGTCGTACGCGCACCAGAAAAGCCCCGAGCAATTGTCGCCCGGCGAAGACCTCGACCGCTGGTCGGCGAGCGCGATCTATACACGCAGGGTTGGCGATGCCGGCTTCTGGGCGACGACGGTCGCGTGGGGACGGCGGACGGTGATCGACGGGGGCAAGCGCGACGCGCCACTCGATGCCTTCGCGCTGGAAAGCACGATCCACCCCAACCCGCGCTGGACCTTCTTCGCCCGCGCCGAGCAGATCGACAACGACGAACTGTTGCCCGCACCCGGCGCGCAGCAGGGGCCGACCTTCACCGTCGGCAAGGTGTCGGGCGGCGCGATCCGCGATTTTCCGGTCGCAAAGCACCTGAGCTTCGGCGTCGGCGCGCTGGTATCGCGCAGCCTGACCCCGCGCGGGCTCGACCCGGCGTACGGTGGCGACCGGACGAGCGGGATGGGCTTCGTGCGGCTCAAGATCGATTGAGGGGGCGCTTACGCCCAGTCACACCGTCATCCCCGCGCAGGCGGGGACCCATAACCCCAACCGGCTGTGATTATGGGTCCCCGCCTTCGCGGGGATGACGGTGTGCATGGGAGCACTACTGCGTAGCAACAATCCGCTGTCCTATAGACCACCCACTGAGTTAGCCTCCTCGAATGAACGATGCGCTTCCGAGTACGTCTGCGCCCTTGGCTGTAAATCCGCGCATCGACGCTTGTTTCCGTTCGACAGTGTGTCAGGTTCATCAACTTCCGCGCCGCCAGCCTTGCCTCCGATCGCTGCTTCGCTTATAGCGCCGCCTCCAATTCGGCCTGGTCGGAACCAGCCACCTGTTAGGAACACCCCATGAAGCCCGGCATCCATCCCGACTATCACATGATCAACATCACGATGACCGACGGGACCAAGTTCCAGACTAAGTCGACGTGGGGCAAGGAGGGCGACACGATGGCGCTTGACATCGACCCGACGTCGCACCCGGCGTGGATCGGCGGCGCGGGCAAGATGCTCGACGCGGGCGGTCAGGTCGCGCGCTTCAACAAGCGCTTCTCGGGCTTCGGGCTCGGCAAGAAATAGCGCTTAAGTTTACGAAAAAGCGCCGATTTCTCGACATTTGTGTGAACTTTAGCGGTCAGTCGGCGAAGGCCGCGAAGTCCTTCGCCCGGGCGTAATCGGCTTTGCCGTTCGGCGCGCGCGGGACTTCAGCGACGTGGACGACCCGCTTCGGGGCCTTGTACGGTGCCAGATGGGTTCGTACATGCGCGATCAGTTCGGCCTGGCCGACCGTTAGCCCGGACACGATCGCGGTGACCGCCTGGCCCCATTTGGCGTCGGCGACCCCGAAAACGAGCGCGTCGTCGACGCCGGGGTGGGTCTTGAGCGCCTCTTCGACTTCCTCGGGAAAGACCTTCTCGCCGCCGGTGTTGATGCAGTGGCTGCCGCGTCCGAGCAGGACGATCGTGCCGTCGGCCTCGACCGTCGCCCAGTCGCCGGCGATCGAATAGGTCTTGCCGCCGATGTCGACGAAGGTCGCCGCCGACTTGACCGGGTCCTTGTAATAGCCGCGCGGGTTGAGCCCGCCGCGCGCCAGCCGCCCGGTCGCCCCCGACCCCGGCGCGACCGGCTGCATCGCCTCGTCGATGACGATCGTTTCGACCCCTTGGGTGAAGCGCGTCGCCGCGCCCGCCGTCGCGGCGGTCTGGACGGCGATGCCAATGCCGAGGCTTTCCGACGAACTGAGTGCATCGAACAGCATCAGGTCGGGGTTGTGACGGAGCAGCCCGGCCTTGACCTCGGACGACCACATCGTGCCCGACGACAGGATCGTGCCGAGCGAGGCGATCGACCCGACGCCGTGATCGAGCGCGGCGAGCAGCGGTCGGGCGAAGGCGTCGCCGACGATCACCGCGTAGTTGGGCGAATGCGCCGCGCACGCCGCCAGCGCCTCGAGCGGGTTGAAGCCGGGCGAGGGCAGGGTGACGACGCAGCCGCCGCGCGCGAGCGTGCTCAGCGTCGACAGATAGCCGGTGCCGTGCATCTGCGGCGGCAGGATCAGCGTGCGGTCGCGCCCGGCCCCGGCGGCGATGTTGGCGAGCAGCGCGTCGAGCCCCGCAAGCGGCACGCCGCCGATCGCCGCGCCGCCGCCCATCAGCGTCCACAGATCCGACTGCGCCCACATCACGCCCTTCGGCGCGCCCGTCGTGCCGCCGGTGTAGATAAACAGCAGGTCGTCGGGGGCGAAGTCATGCGGCGGCGCGGCGGCACCGCTATCGGCGGTCGCATCGAAGGCGGGGCCGGTTTCGAGCACGAGCTTGAGCCCCGGCAGGCGCGGGCGCAAT
Organism: Sphingomonadales bacterium; assembly: GCA_038238995.1. Classification (GTDB taxonomy): domain Bacteria; phylum Pseudomonadota; class Alphaproteobacteria; order Sphingomonadales; family Sphingomonadaceae; genus Polymorphobacter_B. Next base: position 462 of record JBBSFF010000163.1, on the reverse strand, counting down.
GCCGCGACGATCTCGGCGAACTCGGCGTCGTGGACCAGCACCGCCGCGTCGCTGTTGTCGAGGATGTAGAACAGTTCCTCGCCGGTGTAGCGGTAGTTGACGTTGACATGGACCAGCCGCGCCTTGAATCCGGCGACGCTTGTCTCGGCATACGCCGGGCCGTTGTGCAACAGGTGGGCGAGCTTGTCGCCCGGGACCGCGCTGGCGGCGACGAAGGCGGCGGCGAGTGCGTCGGTGCGGCGGTCGAAGTCGCCCCATGTCGTGACCGCGTCGCCGTGGATCAGCGCCGCATCGCCCGGCGGCACCGCCTTGCCGATAGCGGTGAAGATGCCTCCAAGGCTCCAGCTCATCGACGACCTCCCCACCGCTTTTGCCGCAGCTTGACACACGACCGCCGCGCCCGCCAAGCGCGATCATCCGGGGAGGTGAGAGGCGATGCCTCCAGGGGAGGCGAGGCTCGAT
>JBBSFF010000162.1:0-5519 GCA_038238995.1 Sphingomonadales bacterium | reverse complement strand
GCATGTATTCGAGTTTCACCGCTTCCAGCTCGGGCGTCGAATCCATCTCGAACACGGTGCATTTTTTGAGGCGCGAGCGGCGGATCGCGTCGAGGTCGGGGAAATGCGCGAGGCGCTTGAGCCCGGTCGCGGCATTAAAGCGGTCGATCTCGTCGGTCGCCGCCGAGCGGTTGGCGATGACCCCCGCCATCCGGACCTCGTAGTTCTTCGACTTCGCCTTGATCGCGGCGACGATCCGGTTCATCGCGAAGATACTGTCGAAATCGTTCGCCGCGACGACGACCGCGCGCTCAGCGTGCTGGAGCGGGGCGGCGAACCCGCCGCAGACGACGTCGCCGAGGACGTCGAAGATGACGACGTCGGTATCCTCGAGCAGATGGTGCTGCTTGAGCAGCTTGACCGTCTGGCCGACGACGTACCCGCCGCAGCCGGTGCCCGCCGGGGGGCCGCCCGCCTCGATGCACATCACGCCGTTGAAGCCTTCGAAGCAATAATCCTCGGGGCGCAGCTCCTCCGAATGGAAGTCGACGGTTTCGAGGATGTCGATGACCGTCGGCATCAGCTTTTTGGTCAGCGTGAAGGTGCTGTCGTGCTTCGGGTCGCAGCCGATCTGGAGGACGCGCTTGCCCATCAGCGACAGCGCCGCCGACAGGTTCGAGCTCGTCGTCGATTTGCCGATCCCGCCCTTGCCGTACACCGCGAAGACCTTCGCCGCGCCGATCGTGTCGGCGGCGTCGAGATGGACCTGGACGCTGCCGTCGCCGTCCTCGCCCTTGCGCATCGCCTTCGCGAGCGAAGTCGAGACCGGGCGTTCGAGTTCGATGACTGCCATGATCTGTTCCTATGCCGCCAATGCGTGCGTTGCGGGGGCGGTAATGCCTTCGAGCCGGTCTTCGAGGTCGTCGCTCGCCGCGTGCAGCGCCGCCAGCGTGGCGGCGTCGGGCGACCAGAAATTGCGTTCGTGCGCTTCGAGCAGGCGGTTGGCGACGCGCATCGCCGCCTTCGGGTTGAGCTCGGCGAGCCGCGCGCGCATCGCGTCGTCGAGGACGTACGTCTCGCTGATCCGCTGATAGACCCACGGCGCAACCTCGCCGGTCGTCGCCGACCAGCCCATCGTGTTGGTGACGTGGACCTCGATCTGGCGGACGCCTTCGAAGCCCGATTTGAGCATGCCCTCGGTCCACAGCGGGTTGAGCATCCGGGTCCGGGTTTCGAGCGCGACCTGCTCGCCGAGCGTCCGGACCTTGCCCTCGCCCTGCGTCTGGTCGCCGATATAGACCGGGGCGGCCGAACCCCTGGCGCGCGCGATCGAGCGGCTGATCCCGCCGAGACTGTCGACATACTGGTCGACCGAAGTCACGCCGAGTTCGACCGAGTCGAGGTTCTGGTACGTCAGATCGACCGTCGACAGGTTGCTGCTGAGCATCTTCGCCTGCCGCACCGGCGCACCGCTGCGCCCATAGGCGAAGCCCTTGCGCGTCTCGTACGCGTCGGCGAGTTCGTTCTCGTCGTTCCACACGCCCGCATCGATCATCAGGTTGACGTTCGCGCCGTACGCCCCCTCGGCGTTCGAAAACACCCGCAGCGCGGCGGTATCGAGGTCGCAGCCGAGCTTCGCTTGGTGCGCGAGGCTGTGCTTGCGGATGAAGTTCATGTCCTCCGGCTCGTCGGCCATCGTCGCGAGGTACGCCGCTTCGGCGATCATCCGCGTCTGCATCGGCAGCAGGTCGCGGAAGATGCCCGACAGCGTGACGACGACGTCGATCCGCGCGCGGCCAAGCTCGGCGAGCGGGATCAACTCCGCCCCGCACAACCGGCCGTAGCCGTCGAAGCGCGGCCGCGCTCCCATCAGCGCCATGACCTGCGCGATCTGCTGCCCCTCGGTCTTGAGGTTGTCGGTGCCCCACAGCACCATCGCGATCGATTCCGGCGCCGCCGCGCCGTCGGCCATGTGGCGGTCGATCAGCCGCTGCGCCTGCGTCGCGCCGTCGCGGCAGGCGAACGCGCTCGGGATGCGGAACGGGTCGAAGCCGTGGATGTTGCGTCCGGTCGGCAGGACCGCCGGGGTGCGCAACACGTCGCCGCCGGGGGCGGGCATGATGTACCGCCCGTCGAGCGCGCAGACGATCGCGTCGAGTTCGGTGTCGACCGCGAGCAGCGCATTGGTCGCGGCGAGGTCGGCGAAGAACGTGTCGCCGACCGCATCGACGGGGACGTCGCCCGCGACCAGCCGCTCGACGACGTCGCGCGAAACGACCCGGCCCTTGGCGTCGGCGATCGCGAGCAGCAGGTCGACGCGCTCGGCGGGGGTGCAGCCGCGGCCGACGACGTGGAGGCCGTGCGGGATCAGCGTCTGTTCGAGTTCGTAAACGCGCGCGGCGAGGTCGAGCACGGCATCGCTCGCGTCGCCGACCCACGTCGGCTCGGCGGGAACGAGATCGAGCCCGGCGGCCTGCTCCTGGATCAGCAGCGCGAGCATCGCGCGCTCGTTCTCGGCCCCGGGCGTCGTCGCGCGGAAGCGTTCGATCGAGGCGTTGAGGTCGAGCAGGCCCTTGTACAGCCCCGACTGCGCGATCGGCGGGGTCATGTAGCTGATCAGCGTCGCGTTCGACCGGCGCTTGGCGATCGTGCCTTCGCTCGGATTGTTCGAGGCGTAGAGGTAGAAATTCGGCAGGTCGCCGATCAGCCGGTCGGGCCAGCATTTCGCCGACAGCCCAGCCTGCTTGCCCGGCATGAATTCGAGCGCGCCATGGGTGCCGAAATGGAGCGCGGCGTGCGCGCCGAAATCCTCGCGGATCCAGCGGTAGAAGGCGCTGAAGGCGTGCGTTGGGCTGAACGTCCCGTCGAACAGCAACCGCATTGGGTCGCCCTCGTAGCCGAACGGCGGCTGGACCCCGACGAAGACGTTGCCGAACACCGCGCCGAGGACGTTGATGCCGTGGCCGTCGGCGAGGCTGCGCCCGGGGGCGGGACCCCATTGCGCTTCGATCTCGGCGAGATACGGCTCGCGCCGGACGTGGTCGTCGGTGGTGATCCGCGCGGCGACGTTGGCGTCGGCCCCGTAGCGCTCGGCGTTGCCCTTGAGGATCGTGTCGCGCAGCGCGTCCGCATCCGCCGGCACGTCGACCGCGTACCCCTCGGCCTTGAGCCGCGCCAACGTATTGTAAACGCTGTCGAACACCGAGAGATACGCCGCGGTGCCGACTGCCCCGGCGTTCGGCGGGAAGTTGAAGATGACGAGCGCGAGCTTGCGGTTCGCCCGCTCGGCGGTGCGCAGGCCGATCAGCTTGAGCGTCCGGGCGGCGAGCGCCTCGGCGCGCTCGGGGCACGGCTGCATGACGCGGGTGCCCTCCGACGCCGGGAACGCACACCGGCGCGCACAGCCGGTGCACACGCTGCCGATCCCGTCCGATCGCCCGCCGAACACCGTCGGCACCGTCGCACCATCCAATTCAGGGATCGCGACCATCATCGTCGCTTCGAGGGGGAGCAAGCCCTGGTTGCCCGCGCCCCACGCCTGCAGCGTCTGGAATTCGAGCGGGTGCGCGGCGAGGTACGGAATGTCGAGCTTCGCCAGCGCGTCGGCGGCCGCAGCCGAATCGTTATACGCCGGGCCGCCGACTAGGCTGAAGCCGCTGAGCGAGACCATCGCGTCAATCACCGGCGCGCCGTGACGCATGAAAAACGCGTCGATCGCCGGGCGCGCGTCGAGTCCGCTCGAAAACGCCGGGATGACGCGCAGGCCGCGCGCTTCGAACGCTGCGATGACCCCGTCGTAATGGCCGGTGTCGCTGCCGAGGACGTACGAGCGCAGGACGAGCAACCCGACGGCGCCGGTGACCGGGACCGACGGCACCGGCAGGTCGGCGACGCGCTCCGACATCCGCCCGGTCATGCGCGGGTGGTAGACGCCGAGTTCGGGATAGTCGGCGGGAGCGGCGGCGGTCATCGTCCCGCGCAAGGCGCGGCGCGGGCCGTCGGCGTAGCGGTCGACGAGGTTGCGGACGAGGTTGGTGAAATTCTCGTCCGAGCCCGCGAGCCAGTATTGCAGCGTCAGGAAATAGGCGCGGACGTCCTGCGCGGTGCCGGGGATGAAGCGAAGGATCTTCGGCAGCCGCTTGAGCATCGCCATCTGCCCCGACCCCGAGCTCGACGTGCCGGGCTTCGCCGAGCCGCGCAGCTTCTTGAGCAACGCGAGCGGGCCCTTGGCGGGCTTGTCCATGCGGTAGTCGCCGAGCCGCGTCAGCTTGACGACGGCGGCGTCGCTCATCACCCCGACCATCGCGTCGCAACTGTCGCGCCGCTCCTGCAACGCGGGCAGCACCGCCTTGATGTGGTCGTCGAGGAACAGCATCGACGCGATGACGATGTCGCCGCGACCGATGTCCTCACAGCACTTCTCGAGGCTCTCAGGCGAATTTTCCCAGTCGGCGGCGGCGTGGAAGTGCAGGCTCAGGCCCGGGTTCGCCTGGCGCAGCGTCGCTTCGGCGCGGCTGGCGGCCCCCGACAGATGGTTGTCGAGCGTGACGATGACGACGCGCACGGGTGCGTCGATCACAGGCGGATCAGCGCGCAAAGTGCGACTTGGCATCATACAAGGTCTCGATATTGATTGCGGCGAGCCCGCGCTCGCTGGCGAAGCGCTCGGTATTGCGGCGCGCCTTGCCGCGGACGAAAAACGGGATCTTGGCGAGTTCCTTCTGCGCGTCAGCGGTCCATTCGATGTCGTTGGCTGCTTCGCCCCTCCCTGAAAGGGAGGGGTTGGGGGTGGGTGTGACCAACGCGGGCTGAGTTTCGTGGTCGACGCGGGTTCCCACCCCCAACCCCTTCCGTTCCGGGATGGGAGCAGCGGCACCGTGGCCGCCGAGATGCGACGCCCCGGCGGCGTCGTTAAATTCGAAATCGTCGCGGAACATCACCAGCAGATGCTCCTCGAGCCCCATCACCAGCGGGTGGACCCACGTGTCGAACAGGACGTTCGCGCCCTCGAACCCCATCACCGGCGAGTAGCGCGCGGGGAAATCCTGGACGTGGACCGGGGCCGAGATCACCGCGCACGGGATGCGCAGCCGCTTGGCGATGTGGCGCTCCATCTGCGTGCCGAGAACGAGTTCGGGGTGGAGTGCGGCAATCGCTTCCTCGACGGCGAGGTAGTCGTCGGTGATCAGCGCCTCGACGCCGTACTTCTTCGCCGCGTCGCGGACATCTCGGGCGAATTCACGGTTGTAGCAGCCGAGTCCGACGACTTCGAACCCCATCTCCTCGCTGGCGACGCGTGCGGCGGCGACGGCGTGGGTGGCATCGCCGAAGATGAAGACGCGCTTGGCGGTCAGGTACGTCGAGTCGACCGAGCGCGAGTACCATGGCAGGCGCGAGCCGTTGGCCGCGATGACCGGCTCGGGATCGACCCCGCACGCGGCGGCCACTTCGCGGACAAAGTCGACCGTCGCGCCGTAGCCCATCGGCACGGTGCGGATCATCGGCTGGCCAAAGGTTTTTTCGAGCCAGCGGGCGGCGGT
>JBBSFF010000161.1:0-5540 GCA_038238995.1 Sphingomonadales bacterium | reverse complement strand
GGTGTCGTAGAGCGGCGACTGGGCACAGCCACCGAGGAGCGCAGCGGCGGCGGCCAGCATCAGAAGGGGCGCGAGCGCGGGGACGAGGAAGCGGGGTGTCATCGGACCCGAGTGATACTACAGCATCGCGCGATGGCAAGCCGATTGACCCTGCCCCCCGTGCTCGACGTCGCGACGATGCGACAGGCGGAGGCGAAGTTGGTCGCGGGCGGGGTCGTGCTGCTCGACCTGATGGAATGGGCGGGGGCGGCGGCGGCGCGCGCGGTACTCGCCTTTGCCGCGCCGCGCGAGGTGCTCGTCGTCTGCGGAATGGGCAACAACGGCGGGGACGGCTTCGTCGTCGCGCGGCACCTCGCGGCGGCGGGGGTTGCGGTGCGAGTGGCGACGACCGGGCCGCGGGGGAGCGACGATGCCCGGGCGATGGCGGCGCGGTGGCCGGGGCGCGTCGAGCCGCTCGCCGAGGCGAACCACGCGCCGGTGCTCGTCGACGCCGTATTCGGGATCGGGCTGAGCCGCGCGATCGACCCGACGACGTTCGGCCACCTGCTGCGCCTCGGCATGGCAGCGCACTCAGTCGTCGCGCTCGATCTGCCGAGCGGGTTGTCTGCCGACAGCGGGCAGGGCGACGCCATTACCGCCGATCTGACGATCGCGTTCGGGGCGCTCAAGCCGGTCCATCTCGTCGCCGCCGATCGTTGCGGGCGCGTCGTCGTCGCCGATCTAGGGCTCGACCCGAGCGCGACCCGGCTATGGGCGACCGCGCCGCCGCCGTCGTTCGAGCCCGCTGCCAATAGCCACAAATATGCGCGCGGCGCGGTGCTGACGCTCGGCGGACCGGCGGGGCAGGGGGGCGCGACGCGACTCGCGGCGCGCGCAGCGTTGCGCGCGGGGGCGGGGCTGTCGATGATTGCCTGCCCGGCGGGAGCGCTGGCCGAGAATGCCGCGCGGGTCGATGCGGTGATGGTCCGCGCGAGCGATGACGCGGCGGCGGTGACGACGTTGCTCGCCCGCCACCGCTTCGCCGCCATCGCCGCCGGACCGGGCCTCGGCGACGACCGCGACCGGCTCGGCGCGGTGCTGGCGAGCGGGTTGCCAGTCGTCCTCGACGCCGATGTTTTCACAATTTTCGCGGGCGATCACGACGGCTTGGCGGCGGCGCTGACCGGCCCGGCGGTGCTCACTCCGCACGACGGCGAGTTCGTTCGGCTGTTCGGCGCCCTGCCCGGCCACCACCTCGACCGCGTCCGCGCTGCATCCGCAGCGGTTGGCGCGGTGGTGCTGCTCAAGGGGTCGACGACGATCATTGCCGCCCCCGACGGGCGTGCCGCGATCAACGCGCACGCGACGCCGTGGCTCGCGACGGCGGGATCGGGCGACGTGCTCAGCGGGATCATCGCCGCGTGTCTCGCGCAGGGCTATAACGCGTTCGACGCGGCGTGCGCGGGGGCGTGGCTCCACGGCGACGCCGGGCGGCGGCTCGGCCCCGGACTGATCGCTGACGACCTGCCCGAGGCGTTGACCGCCGTCCTGGCCGCCCTGTGAGCGACTGGATCGACATCGTCCGCATGGCGGCGCGCGGCGACGGGGTGACCGCCGACGGCCGCTTCGTACCCGCAACGGTCCCCGGCGACCGCGTCCGCTTCGACCCGTTCGAGATCGCGCCGGGCCCCGAGCACGTCGCGCCGCCGTGCCGCCACTTCCCCGATTGCGGCGGCTGCCAGCTCCAGCACGTCGCCGACCCGGCTTACGAAGGCTGGGTCGTGGCGCGGATCGTCGCGGCGCTCGACGCGGCGAAGGTCGCGGTCGAGCACATCGGGCCCGTCGCGCTGTCGCCGCCGCGCAGCCGCCGCCGGGCGTCGCTGCGCGCGGTCAAGCGGGGCGGGACGCTCACCCTCGGCTTCAACGCCGACGCGAGCCACTGCATCGTCGACATGACCGAATGCTGGGTCCTGACGCCGACGCTGTTCGCGCTCGTCGCGCCGCTGCGGGCGTTGCTCGCCGCCGCGCTCGACGACTGCGATGGGGCGGGGGTGACGCTGACCGAGAGCGACACCGGGGTCGACCTGCTCCTCGCCAACGTCGCCGCGCGCAGCCTCACCGACATTGAGCGATTGAACGCCTTCGCCGCCGCGACCGACCTCGCGCGGCTGTCGGTCGAGGGGCCCGACGGGGTCGAAACGGTGACCGAGGCACGCGCGCCGACCCTGCGCTTCGGCGGGGTGCCGGTCGTCCTGCCGCCCGCGCCGTTCCTTCAGGCGACCCGCGAAGGCGAGGCGGCGCTGCAGGCGGCGGTGGTCGCGGCCTGCGGCGGGGCGGGGGCGGTCGCCGACCTCTTCTGTGGGCTCGGGACGTTCGCGCTGCCGCTCGCGGCAACCGCCAAGGTGCTGGCGGCGGACGGATCGGCGAGCGCGACCGCCGCGCTTTCCGCCGCCGCGCGGATGGCGGGCGCGCGGATGCTCGTCGACCACCGCGATCTTTTCCGCCGCCCGCTGACCCGGCTTGAACTCGCGCGCTTCGACGCCGTCGTATTCGACCCGCCCCGCGCCGGAGCGGTCGCTCAGGTCACTGAACTCGCGGCGAGCAAGGTGCCAATCGTCGTCGCGGTATCGTGCAATCCCAACACCTTCGCGCGTGACGCCGCCATGCTGGTCGAAGGCGGCTACCGGCTGCAACGGCTTTGGCCGGTCGGGCAGTTTCGCTGGTCGACGCATGTCGAACTGGTCGCGAGGTTCGTCCGCCAGGGGGGAGCGCCATGACGGTCGAACCGCGGGTCGATGCTTATAGCGGCAAGGCCGCAAAGGTCGCGACGACGGCCGAGCGGGTCGCCGGGGCAAGCAGCGCAAACTGGACGTACGAGGCCTGCTGAATGCGCGACGAAGCCCCCGCCGGTGCGATCCGCACCACGGGGAGGGGAGTTTCGGGCCCCGCGGTCCGGGTCCTGATCCCTTCCGGTCGTGAAGGGGGACCGACCGCGTCGGCGACGCGCAGCAACAACGTGCGGATACCGGATGCGGTGTCTTACGCCGCTAGCTCGAAGCTGGTGAGCCGATGAGCCGGTCGCTGTGAGCTGATCGGCATCCGCACGTCGCCCGAAGTTGCCGGTGCCGGCGACCTATCGGCACCCGCATCCTCGCCCTCCGGCACTCGCCGTTCCTCAGCTGAAGCGAAATCCTACAAGTAAGTACTATCTTCGCTGTAGAATTTGCCCGCAGGTTTGCGCCCAGGACTTGTGCTGTTCGCGCTCAGTCGTCGAACATCTTGCCATAGCCGCGCACGACCCGGTCCTTCCAGTGCCCGCGGTGGTACGCGTCCGACGCCAGCAGCGGCATCACTGATCCGGCTTCGGCGAAAACCATCTGTTCCTGCGTCGTCTCGACCTTGCCCCACGACGCGGCTTCCTTGAGCGTCGACGACGAGCACGCGCCGTCGCGGACGTCGGCAACGGTGATCTGCACCGCGTATTTATGCATCGCGACGTCGTGGTGGCCAAGAATTTCGGCGCAGACGACGGTATCCTGGATGAAGTTCTTCGGCACGCCGCCGCCGATCATCAGCAGGCCGGTGGTGCCGGCGGCGATCTTGATGTCGGTCAGTTCGCGGAAGTCGGCGATCGCGTCGAGCACGAGGTACGGCTGCTTCGCCTTCATCCGCTCGACCTGATGCTTGACCAGACCGAACCCTGCCGAGGAATCGACGAACGCCGGGCAGAAGATCGGCACGTCGTGCTCGAACGCGAGCTTGACGAGGCTGTTGTCCTTCTTGCCGTGCTTGCTCAGATACCGCCCCATTTCACGGATGAACGCGCGGCTGCTGTACGGCTTCGGCTCGAGGCTTTCGGCGATCTCGAAGATCGTGCCGTCGCAATCCTGCAACTGCTCCTCGTCGATAAACGTGTCGTAAATGCGATCGATGTAGAGCGAGCGGAGCAGATTATCGTCCGGAACTTCAAGCGCTTGATAGTGTTTGTGGCCAAGGCCTTCGAAGAAGTCCATGTCGACGATCGACGCGCCGGTGGCGACGATGCCGTCGATCATGTTCGAGCGCAGCAGCTCGGCATACAGGTCCATGCACCCGCCCGCCGACGTCGAGCCGGCGATGACGAGGAAGATCGAACAGTCCTTGTCGGCGAGCATCGCGTTGTAGATGCCCGTCGCGCGCGCAAGATCGCGCGACGTGAAGCTCATCTTCGCCATGCCGTCGATGATCGGGCGCGCGTCGAAACTGCGGATGTCGATGTGTTCGACTTCGGTCGAGAGGAGTTCGGCCTTGCGGTTGGAGAGGTCGGTCATTGGAGTTCCTTATTTCTTCCCTCTCCCCTTGAGGGAGAGGGACAGGCGCGTTTCAGCGCCAGGGAGAGGGGGCGGGCACCGGGACCCCTCTCCCCGGTCGCCAAGGGGCGACCGGTCCCTCTCCCTCAAGGGGAGAGGGAAGGGTAGCGAGGGGAAAAGGCTACGACCGCGCCTCGCGGATCGCGGTAACGACCTCGCGCGACGGTTCGGTAAAGGTGTAGTTCGACGCCATCGGCTCGTCGGTGGCGATCACCGTCTCGCCGTTGCCGAAGCCGTTGAACGCCGTCCGCATCGCGCACCCGTACGCGCCGAGCATACCGATCTCGACATAGTCGCCCGCGCGGACGTCGGCGGGGAGCATGAACGGCCCGCGCATGAAGTCCATGTCGTCGCAGGTCGGCCCATAGAAGCTGAACGCGAGCTTCCTCGTGTTCGACGCGACCTCGCGCACGAGTTCGACCGGGAAGCGCCAGTCGATGTGCGCCGCATCGAACAGCGCACCGTAAGCGCCGTCGTTGATGAACAGCACGTCGTCGCGGCGCTTCTCGACGCGGACGAGGATCGAGGCGTATTCCGCCGACAACGCGCGGCCGGGCTCGCACCACAGTTCGGCCGAGTAGCTGACCGGCAGGTCCTCGAACGCGCGGTGGATGACGGCGAAGTAACGCTCGAGCGCAACCGTCTCCATGCCGGGATAGATCGACGGAAAGCCGCCGCCGACATCGACGACGTCGACCGTCACGCCCGCCGCGACGATCGCGGCGCGAACCAGCGCCATCGCGTCGCTGTACGCCTGCGGGCTCATCGCCTGCGAACCGACGTGGAAGCAGATGCCGAGCGCGTCGGCGGCCTGCCGCGCGGCGTGGAGGACGGGGGCCGCCTCGTCGACGCCGACACCGAACTTGGCCGCGAGGCTGAGCTTGGCATGTGCCGACGACACGCGGAGGCGGACGCACAGCGTCAGGTCCGCTGCCGCGACACCGTCGGTGCTGGTCGCGGCGACGATCTTCTCGACCTCCTCGACCGAGTCGAGGCTGAACACGCGGACGCCGTGGACGTGATACGCCTCGGCCACAGCCTCGAACGGCTTGACCGGGTGCATGAAGCACAAAGTCGCCGCGGGCAGCGTCTCGCGCACCAGCCGGACCTCGGTGATCGAAGCGACGTCGAACGTCTTGATGCCGCCGTCCCACAGGATGCGGAGCAGCGCCGGCGAGGGATTCGCCTTCACGGCATACATCGACGTACCCG
>JBBSFF010000160.1:0-5564 GCA_038238995.1 Sphingomonadales bacterium | reverse complement strand
GATGACGACCGAGATCGGTCGCCAGCCGTTCACCGTCTATCATCTGCTGCGTACCGCCCAGTCGGTATCGCCGCTGCAGGCGCCTGCCGTGGCGGCGTCGCTGATCGCCTTCGTCGTCGTCTATTTCTTCGTTTTCGGCGTGGGGACGCTCTTCATCCTCCGGTTGATGGGTCACTCGCCGCATCCAGGCGAGACGGGTCCAGAGGAGGGGCAGGTGACTCGGACGGCGGGCATCACCCCGGTTCACCAGACGCACGGCAGTGCCGCGCTCATCCCGGCGGAATAGGTCATGGGGGTAAGCTTCGATTTGACCATGGTCTGGGCAGGGATCATCGCCTTCGCGGTGTTCGCCTACGTGGTGATGGACGGGTTCGATCTCGGCATCGGCATCCTATTTCCGGCGCTGACCAAGGGCAACGACCGCAACGCAGCGGTCAATTCGATCGCGCCGGTGTGGGACGGCAACGAGACGTGGCTCATTCTCGGCGGCGGCGGGCTGCTCGCGGCGTTCCCGCTGGCCTACGCGGTGATCATGCCGGCGGTCTATGTTCCCGTCATACTGATGCTGCTCGGACTGGTGTTCCGCGGGGTCGCGTTCGAATTCCGTGGGCGGACGAACTTTCCCTGGCTGTGGGACGGCGCATTCTTCGGGGGCTCGTTCGTCGCTGCTTTTTCGCAGGGGTTGATCCTCGGGTCGATCCTGCAGGGAATCAAGGTCGTCGGGCGTGGCTATGGCGGCGGTTGGTGGGACTGGCTGAGCCCGTTCACTTGCCTGACCGGGGCGGCGGTCGTTACTGGCTACGCGTTGCTCGGCGCATGCTGGCTTATCTGGCGCGCCGAGGGCGACCTGCAGGCGCGGGCGTACCGGCTGGCGTGGCTCGCCGGGATCGGCACGATCGTCGCGGTCGTCGCGGTCAGCGCAGCGACGCCGTTCCTGAAGACCGCATACTACCATCGCTGGCTGTCGGCTCCGGGGATCTATTACGCCGCGCCGGTGCCGATCCTCGTCGCGATCACCGGGTTTTTTTTCTTCCGCTCGATCGGGCGCAAGGCCGAACTCGCCCCGTTCCTGCTGACGCTCGGGCTGTTCCTGCTCAGCTACGTCGGGCTGGCGATCAGCATGTTCCCGTATCTCGTCCCCGGGCAGATCACGATCTATCAGGCGGCGTCGCCCGCCTCGAGCCAGATCTTCATGCTGGTCGGCGTCGCGATCATGGTGCCGGTCATCCTCGGCTACACCGGCTATGCCTACTGGCTGTTTCGCGGCAAGGTCGGCCATGAGGGCTATCATTGAGCCCGGTGGCAAAGCGCTGGGCGTGGTTCGTCGGACTGTGGGCGGCGGGAGTCGCCACGGTGGGTTTGGTCGGGCTCGTCATCCGCCTCTGGCTGCACGCGTAACCTTGCACCCGACCCCGTCGCTGGTATAAGCCGCCGCTTCCTTCGCGGGCGTGGCGGAATTGGTAGACGCGCTTGGTTTAGGTCCAAGTATCGTGAGATGTGGGGGTTCGAGTCCCTTCGCCCGCACCATGAATTCATTGAAAGACGGACACCAAAATGCGTATCGCCGAGACGTTGAACGAAGGCCTGAAGCGCGAATACAGCGTGACGATCCCGGCCGCCGACATCGAAGCCAAGGTCGACGCGCAGCTCGGCAAGGTCGCGGCACAGGTCCGCATGCCCGGCTTCCGTCCCGGCAAGGTGCCGCTCAACCTCGTCCGCAAGATGCACGGCGCGCAGCTGCACTCCGACGCGTTGCAGGAAGCCGTCAACGAAGGCATGCAGCAGCTGATTGCCGACCACGCGCTGCGTCCCGCGATGCAGCCGCGGATCGACCTCGCCGCGCCGCCGGCGGAGGGCAAGGACGTCGACTTCACCGTCGCGGTCGAAGTCCTGCCGGTGATCGACGCGCCGAAGATCGACGGCATCGCGCTCGAGAAGCTCGTCGTCGAGCCCGGCGAGGCCGAGATCGACACCGCCGTCCAGCGCCTCGCCGACCAGCAAAAAGCGTTCGAGCCCGCGGCCGCCGACCACGAAGCCACGACCGGCGACACCGTCGTCATCGACTTCGCGGGGTCGGTCGACGGCGAACCGTTCGACGGCGGCAAGGGCGAGGGGATGAAGATCGTCCTCGGCTCGGGCCAGCTCATCCCGGGTTTCGAGGACCAGCTGGTCGGGGCCAAGGCGGGCGACGCGCGCACCGTCAGGGTGACCTTCCCCGCCGACTATAACGTCGCGTACCTCGCCGGGCGCGCCGCCGAATTCGCGGTCAGCGTGACGGGGGTCGAGACCGCGACGCCGGTCGTGCTTGACGACGCGTTCGCCAAGACCTTCGGGATCGACAGCATCGACGCGCTGCGCGAAATCCTCAAGGACCAGGTCGCGGCCGAACTTGGTGCGATGACGCGGACGCACATGAAGCGCAAGCTGCTCGATACGCTCGCTTCGGCGCACGACTTCGCGGTGCCGCAGTCGATGGTCGATGCCGAGTTCGACCAGATCTGGAAGCAGGTCGAGGCGGAGGAAGCCGATGCCAGCGACGACGACCGGGTCGAATATCGCCGCATCGCCGAACGCCGCGTCCGCCTCGGTCTGCTGTTGTCGGAGATCGGTCAGTCGAACGGCGTCACCGTCACCCAGGCCGAGATGAACCGCCTGATCGGGCAGGAGGCGACCAGGTACGACCGCGCCGAACAGCCGCAGGTCATCAAGTATTTCCAGGAGAACGCGATGGCGGCGGCGCAGCTCCGCGCGCCGCTGTACGAGGACAAGGTCGTCGACTTCCTGATCGGCAAGGCCGAGGTCACCGAACGCATCGTCACCCGCGCCGCGCTCCAGGCCGAGATCGAGAGCGACGACGAGACCCCGGGCGCCCATGTCCACGGCCCCGACTGCGACCATGACCACGATCACGGGGGCCACGCTCCCGCGCCGAAGGCGAAGAAGGCGAAGGCCAAGCCCGCCGACGAAGCTGCTGCGCCGGTAGCCGAAGCCGAGACTGCTGCCGCCCAGCCCGCGCGGGCGAAGAAGGCGAAGGCGGTCAAGAGTGATCCCGGCCCCAGCGAACCCGCCGTTGCCGAAGCTGCCATTGCCGAACCCGCCGCCGTCGAAGGCGATGCTTCGCCCGCCAAGCCGAAGCGCGCGAAGAAGGTGGTCTCGGAGTAGTACGCTCTCAGCCGTCATTCCCGCGAAAGCGGGAACCCATCTCCAGCTGTCGGAGATGGGTCCCCGCTTTCGCGGGGATGACGATCGAGTGGGGTGGGATATCCTCGCCGCAACCCCACCGCTCCCCCGCCACCAAGGGGGGTTGAAGCGCACCGACTTCACGCCGATGTTGACACGACGCGTTTCCTCGCCGAACCCACGGAGCCACCATGCCCGATCACGCCGATATCATCGGGGGCCTTGTCCCCATCGTCATCGAACAGTCGAACCGCGGCGAGCGGTCGTTCGACATCTTCTCGCGGCTGCTGCGCGAGCGGATCATCTTCGTCACGTCGCAGGTCGAGGACAACATGGCCTCGCTGATCGTCGCGCAGCTGCTCTTCCTCGAGTCCGAGAACCCGAAGAAGGACATCTACATGTACATCAACTCGCCCGGCGGGGTGATCACGGCGGGCATGGCGATCTACGACACGATGCAGTACATCCGCCCCAAGGTCGGTACCGTGTGCATCGGTCAGGCCGCGTCGATGGGCAGCTTCCTCCTCGCCGCCGGTGAGCCGGGGATGCGCGTCGCGCTCAAGAACGCCCGGATCATGATCCACCAGCCGTCGGGCGGGGCGCAGGGCCAGGCGACCGACATCGAGATCCAGGCGAAGGAAATCCTGCGCGTCCGGCACGCGATGAACGAGCTGTACGTCAAGCACACCGGTCAGACGCTGGACGTCATCGAGCGGTCGATGGAGCGCGACAAGTTCCTGTCGGCCGAGGAAGCCAAGGTGTTCGGCCTGATCGACGAGGTCACCGACAAGCGGCCGACGCCGATCGAGGGCGAGGCGCTCAAGGCTGCGTGATGCCGCAGTCATTTGTGACGTTATCGTGACGGCAAGCATTTTCACGGGTTGCCGCGTCCCCGCGTCACCCGCTAAACTGAACCGCGTTCGCGCGAAAGGATACCCATGACCAAATTGACTGGCGGGGACTCGAAGAACACGCTCTACTGCTCGTTCTGCGGCAAGTCGCAGCACGAGGTCCGCAAGCTCATCGCCGGGCCGACGGTGTTCATTTGCGACGAATGCGTCGAGCTGTGCAACGACATCATCCGCGAGGAGACCAAGACCGCGCTCGTCAAGACCAAGGACGGCGTGCCGACCCCGCGCGAGATCTGCAAGGTGCTCGACGATTATGTCATCGGCCAGAACCACGCCAAGCGCGTACTGTCGGTCGCGGTCCACAACCACTACAAGCGCCTCAACCACGGCGCCAAGGGGGCCGAGGTCGAGCTCGCCAAGTCGAACATCCTCCTCGTCGGCCCGACCGGGTGCGGCAAGACGCTGCTCGCCCAGACGCTGGCGCGCATCCTCGACGTGCCGTTCACCATGGCCGACGCGACGACCTTGACCGAGGCCGGCTACGTCGGCGAGGACGTCGAGAACATCATCCTCAAGCTCCTCCAGGCGTCGGACTACAACGTCGAGCGGGCGCAGCGCGGCATCGTCTACATCGACGAGATCGACAAGATCAGCCGCAAGGCCGACAACCCGTCGATCACCCGCGACGTCAGCGGCGAGGGCGTCCAGCAGGCGCTGCTCAAGATCATGGAGGGCACCACCGCGAGCGTCCCTCCGCAGGGCGGGCGCAAGCACCCGCAGCAGGAGTTCCTCCAGGTCGACACGACCAACATCCTGTTCATCTGCGGCGGCGCGTTCAACGGGCTCGAACGGATCATTGGCGACCGGCTCCAGGGCAAGTCGATCGGCTTCGGCGCGCACGTCGCCGGCCCCGACGAGCGCCGCACCGGCGCGATGCTCCGCCAGTGCGAGCCCGAGGACCTGCTCAAGTTCGGCCTGATCCCCGAATTCATCGGCCGCCTCCCCGTCATCGCCACGCTCGAGGACCTCGACGAGGGCGCGCTGATCAAGATCCTGACCGAGCCGAAGAACGCGCTGTCGAAGCAGTACGCCCGCCTGTTCGAGATGGAGGGCGTCAAGCTGTCGTTCACCACCGACGCGCTCGCGGCGATCTCGAAGCGCGCGATCGAACGCAAGACCGGTGCGCGCGGCCTGCGGTCGATCATGGAATCGATCCTGCTCGACACGATGTTCGAACTCCCCGGCATGGACGGGGTCGACGAGGTCGTCGTCGACAAGGACGTCGTCGGCGGCACCAAGGAGCCGGTCCGCGTCTTCGCCAAGGAAAGCGCGACGGCTTAACCCGGTCCTGCGCAGCAGCAATCAGAGGGGGCGGGCCGCACGGTCCGCCCCCCTCGTGCATCAGGCGACCGCGACCCGGCGGCGGCGCACTGCCGAACCGACCAGTCCGAAGCCCGCGATCATCATCGCCCATGAAGCGGGCTCGGGAACCGCATTCAACTGCCCGCGGATCTCGCCGCCGGGGAAGGTCCG
>JBBSFF010000159.1:0-5569 GCA_038238995.1 Sphingomonadales bacterium | reverse complement strand
TGATGTCGGGGACATGCGCGAGGACGTTGTTCGCGGCGGTCAGGTCGGCGGCGAAGCCATCGGTGACGAGGCGGTCGGCGAGCGCGGTGCCGAAGAATTCCTCGACGACGTCGATCCCCTTGGCGCGCGCTGCCTTGGCCGTGCTGGTGGTCGGCTCGATGCCGAGGCAGGGTATATTGCGCTGCTTGAAATACTGAAGGAGGTACCCATCGTTCGACGCGACCTCGACGACCATGCTCGCGGAGCCGAGACCGAAGCGCACCGCCATCTGTTCGGCATAGCTTTGCGAATGTGCGAGCCAGCTGCTCGAAACGCTGCTGAAATAGGCATAGTCGTTCGTGAACAGCTCGCCGACCTGCGCGAAATCCTCGGTCTGGACCAACCAGCAGCGGGTGCAGACGAGCACGCGCAGCGGATACCATGTCTCGCCGTGCTGCAAGGTCTCGTGAGTAAGGTATGAATTTGACGGCGGGGACGACCCGAGGTCGATGAGCGACAGCTCGACCTCCGCGCGACAATGGCGACATTTCACGATGGGAACCCGGAAAAGTCATGGTCGATGTACCGATGGGCGCGGTCGCGCGCCGATATTTCGGTGATCGTCAGTGGCCAGTCGATCGCCAAAGCCGGATCGAGCGCATTGAGCGCGCCCTCGGCGTCGGGCAAATACGCCCGCGAGTGTAGATACAGCAATTCGCACTCATCGGTTAACGCCTGGAAGCCGTGTGCGCAGCCTTGTGGGATCAGAAGCGCGCGTTGGTTGTCCGGTGACAGGATTTCGCCGTGCCAGCGCAGATATGTCTGCGATCCGCGACGAAGGTCGACCGCGACGTCGAATACTTGCCCGCTCAGGCAGGTGACGAGCTTGTCCTCGGCGCTCGGCGGACGCTGAAAGTGCATACCGCGGACGGTGCCCGCCTTCTGTGTCAGCGTATGATTGATCTGGCTGATAGGCAGCACGAAGCCGAGTTCGGCGAAGGCATCGGCGGAAAATAGCCGGCTGAGAAACCCGCGAGCGTCGCCGATCCGCGTTCGCTCAACGGCAACGACGCCGGCCAAGGCAGTGTCGACGACCGTGAAGCGCGACATCTCAGGTGTAAGCGCCATAGTGCGTGATTTGTCCGATCGACACGGTACGCATGTTGGCTCCGTCGCGCCATGCTCGATGCCAGTCGACCGTTGCGGCGAGGGCGTCGGCAAGCTGCCGGCGCGGCGCCCAGCCAAGTTCGCGCCGAGCGCTGCTGCTGTCGAGTTTGAGATAGCCCGCTTCGTGGGGATGCCCGCCGCCGATAACCCGCCATCCAGCGCCCGGGGCAAGGCGGCAAAGCTGGTCGAGAATCCATTGTACCGGACGGGCATCGTCGTCAGCGGGTCCAAAATTCCATGCGCGCGCGAACCGCGCCGCGTCGCCGGACAGGGCTTCGGCGAGCATGAGATATCCCGCGACCGGCTCGAGCACATGCTGCCACGGTCGGGTCGCCGCCGGATAGCGGACATCCAGGCTGCGACCGGCGTCGAGCGCGCGGAAAAAGTCGGGCAGCAAGCGGTCGGTCGCCCAATCACCGCCGCCGATAACGTTGCCGGCGCGCGCCGTCGCCACGCCGACGCCCCGCGTCGCGAAAAACGATCGCCGCATCGCCGCGGTCACGAGTTCGGACCCGGCCTTGCTCGCCGAATAGGGATCGTGCCCGCCAAGCGCCTCGTGCTCGCGGTAGCCCCATTCCCGCTCCATGTTGGCGTAACATTTGTCTGTCGTGACGTTGACGATTGTTCGGACGCCGTCGCAGCCGCGGCACGCTTCGAGCAGATTGACCGTGCCCATGACATTGGTCGCGAACGTCTCGACCGGATCGTCGTACGAACGGCGCACGAGGGGCTGTGCTGCAAGGTGCAAGACGATCTCGGGCTTAGCTGCCGCTACCGCGCGGGTCAGCGCTGCAAGGTCGCGAACGTCGCCGATTACGTGGTTCGTCAGCACGTCGCGCACCCGCGCGACCTCGAATAGCGCCGGATCGGTCGGCGGGGCCATCGCATAGCCGCTGACCTCGGCTCCGAGGTGTGCCAGCCAAAGGCTCAGCCAGCTGCCTTTGAAACCGGTGTGGCCCGTGACGAACACCCGTCTTGCACGCCAGAAATCGGGGTTCAAGTCCAGCGCTTCCACGGAGCTGCTCCCGACGCCCAAAGCTGCTCGAGCTGATTTTTGTCGCGCAGCGTATCCATTGGTTGCCAGAAGCCGCCGTGCTTAAAGGCCTCGAGCTGTCCCGCCGCCGCCAGGCGCGTCAGCGGCTCGGCCTCCCACGTCGTCTCGTCGCCGGCGATGAAATCGATGCAGGCAGGATCGAGCACGAAGAAACCACCATTGATCCATCCGCCGTCACCACGGGGTTTTTCGATGAAGCCGCGAACCTGCGAGCCGTCCATGTCGATCGCGCCGTAGCGTCCGGGGGGCTGCACCGCGGTGACCGTCGCCAGCCTGCCGTGGTCGCGATGGAACTTGACCAGCGCGCCGAGATCGATGTCGGCGACCCCGTCACCGTAGGTGAAGCAAAAATCGCGCTCGCCCTCGAGATACGGCTTGACGCGCCTGAGCCGACCGCCGGTCATTGTGTCGTCGCCAGTATTCACCAGCGTCACCGTCCAAGGTTCAGCGGAATGATTATGCACCTTCATCGAGTTGCTGTTCATGTCGAGCGTAATGTCGGACATATGCAGGAAGTAATTCGCGAAATATTCTTTGATTACATAGCCCTTCTAGCCGCAACAGATAATGAAATCATCAATTCCGTAGGTCGAATAGATCTTCATTATATGCCAGAGGATAGGTCTGAACCCGATTTCGATCATCGGTTTGGGCCGCAAATGCGTTTCTTCGGAGATACGTGTTCCGAGCCCCCCTGCGAGGATAACAGCCTTCAAGCACTTCCTCCGAATGCAGCCTTCCGGCCACCTGGCAAATTACCCGTAAGGTCGCGTCGTCGCGCCCGGTCGTTTGGCATCGGTATCCGCGCCCGCCCGTTTCGTCGAGAGTGCATATATACAAACTCGGTGGTCACCAAGCCGTCGCGGTTCGCTTTATGTTATCCGAACGGTGCTTAAACCCCTCGCGCGGCGCTGACCCCGGCGCCGACGTGGAGCGCGGTTTGCATCCCATCTTCGATCAGAAACACTGTCCCCTGCGGCGCGTCATCGGCCAATGTCACGCCCTCGAACGGAATCCCACCGGCCAGCATGCCGCGCAGCACCCTCAGCGTGATGCCGTGACTGATGACCAGCGCCACCCGTGCCGGGTCGAGTTCGTCAAGCCACGCCTGCAGCCGCGCAGCGATCGCGGGGTAATATTCGCCCCCCGGCGGCGGCACGTTGAACGCGCGGCGGTCAGGGCACGCGATCGCGCCTTGCTCGGCGACGATGTCGGCGTAGCGCCGCCCTTCCCATCGACCGACATCGATCTCGAGCAACCGCGGGTCGGTGCGGATGTCGAAGAAGTCGCGACCGAGATGCTCGGCGACGATTGCTACTGTCTGGAGCGTCCGTCCGGCTGGAGATGCCCAAATGTCGATGTCGGCACCCTGCCCGAAGTGCGCGGCGAGCGCCGCCCCCATCGCTTCGGCTTGCGCAATGCCAGCGCGGGTCAGCGGCGTGTGCGCCATGTGCCCCTGCATCCGGGCGCCGGCGTTGAAGACAGTCTCGGCGTGGCGGGCAAGGTACAGAAGCATGACGTGACGCTCTAGCCAAAGCGTGTGCAGGCGGCTAGCGGCATCGGCCATGGGAAAAGTTTACAACAGCGCTGCCGCTGCGCTCGATGGGCTGTTGTTCGACGGGATGACGATCGTCGCCGGCGGCTTCGGGCTCTGTGGCATTCCCGAAAAGTTGATCGAGGCGATCCGGGCCAGCGGAGTCAAGGACCTGACCGTCGTGTCCAACAACGCCGGGGTCGACGGTTTCGGGCTCGGCGTGCTGCTCGATTCGCGGCAAGTGAAGAAGATGATCTCGTCGTATGTCGGTGAGAACAAGGAGTTCGAACGCCAATACCTGTCGGGCGAGCTTGACCTTGAATTCAGCCCTCAAGGGACACTCGCCGAGCGCATCCGCGCGGGCGGGGCGGGAATCCCAGGATTTTATACGAAAACCGGGGTCGGCACGAAGATCGCCGAAGGCAAGGAACACAAGGATTTTGCCGGGCAAACGTATATCCTCGAAACCGGCATCGTCGCCAACCTCGCGATCGTCCATGCGTGGCAGGGCGATCCGTACGGCAACCTCGTCTACCGCAAGACCGCGCGGAATTTCAATCCGAACGCCGCGACTGCCGGGCGCGTGACGGTCGCCGAGATCGAGCAACTCGTCGAAGCCGGCAGCCTCGACCCCGACGGCATCCATACCCCGTCGGTCTACGTCCAGCGCGTCGTCGTCGGCTATGATTTCGAGAAGCGGATCGAACAGCGGACCGTCCGTCAGCTGGAGTCGATCTGATGGCATGGACCCGCGACGAGATGGCGGCGCGCGCCGCGAAAGAGTTGAAGGACGGGTTTTACGTCAATCTCGGCATCGGCATGCCGACGCTGGTCGCGAATCATATCGCCGAGGGGATCGACATCACGCTCCAGTCGGAAAACGGGATGCTCGGGATGGGGCCGTTCCCGTTTGCCGGCGAGGAGGACCCCGACCTGATCAATGCCGGGAAACAGACGATCACCGAACTCCGCCGCACGAGTTATTTCAGCTCGGCCGATTCGTTTGCGATGATCCGCGGCGGGCACATGGACCTGTCGATCCTCGGCGCGATGGAGGTCGCGGCGAACGGTGACCTCGCCAACTGGATGGTGCCGGGCAAGATGATCAAGGGAATGGGTGGGGCGATGGACCTCGTCGCCGGGTGCAAGCGGATCGTTGTGATGATGGAGCACAACGACAAGACGGGCGGCATCAAGTTCTGTGAGACCTGCACGCTGCCGCTGACGGGGTCGAACGTCGTCGACGTGCTTATCACCGACTTGGCCGTGTTCGAGCGCGCCGACCGCAAGGGCGCGCCGTTCCGGCTGATCGAGATGGCAGCGGGCGTGACCGCCGACGACGTCCGCTCGCGAACAGGGGCGGCGTTCGTCTAACAAACTCGCCGTCATCCCTGCGAATGCGGGGACCAATCTCCGGCGGCGGGAGATGAGTCCCCGCTTTCGCGGGGATGACGAACAGGAAGAAACGATGCAGCAAAATCTCGACACGCGGTCGTCGACGGTCGCGCCGAACGCTCTCGACGCGTTCTGGATGCCTTTCACGTCGAACAAGGCGTTCAAGGCGCATCCCCGCCTCCTCGCGCGCGCCGAGGGCATGTATTACTGGACGGATCGCGGCGGGCGCATCCTCGATGGCACCGCGGGGCTGTGGTGTGTTAACGCCGGGCATGGGCGGGCCGAGATCACCGCCGCGATCCGCGAGCAGGCCGGGGTAATGGACTTCGCGCCGGTGTTCCAGCTTGGCCACCCGCTCGCGTTCGCCGCCGCGTCGAGGCTCGCGCTGATGTTTCCAGCAACCCTCGACCATGTGTTCTTCTGCAATTCGGGGTCGGAGG